>NZ_SNUK01000007.1 GCF_012027495.1 Thermococcus sp. JdF3
ATGTAAACCCTCTCGGCCTTTCTGCCAGCGAGGCCGAGGCCTTTGACGAGCTCCTTGGCCATCTTCGAGTTCACGTAGACGTCGGGCGCGCGGTTTCTGTGGAGTCTCTCCCTGATTTTTGCATCTGGAAAGAGCCTCTCCGTAAGCTCCATGAAGCGCTTTCTAAGCTTTGCGTCCGTGTTCGTGAAGGTTATGACGTTGCTCTGCGCGTCGGCGTGGCCGTCGCCTATGAAGTATCCGAGCCACTCGGCGAGCGGATCCTCCTCGAGAACCGCGGGGAGGAAGCGCGGGACGGCGAGCCTGTCGCCAGGTTCCAGCTCCTCCGCTTTCACCCACTCGATTCTGCCGTTCTTTCTGTTAACGAGGAGGGGGTGGTAGGGCGTTACCTTGAGCTCCCTCCCGAGCCCCGTCCTTATCCTGACAAGCTCGTTCGTCTTATCCTTGTAAACGTACTCCACGGGAAGTTCCCTAAGCCTGCCGTCCTCGTCAATGCCAAGAACCTTAAGGCCCTTAACCGGGGTTGGCCCGAACCTGCCGTTGCCGATCCTCTCAACGAGCTCCCCGATCGTCGTCAGCTCGCCGTTGGCGATGACCTTCGCGTCCCCCGTGAGGCACTTCCCAACGCCGGGCGGGCCCGCGAAGAGAAGGTGCGGCATGGAACCGGTTCTGGCGTAGTGCTTCAGCCTTTTGACGATATGAGCCTGACCGACGATGTCATCGAGCCTCGCGGGCCTGTATTTCTCAACCCACGGCTTTTCAAGGATCCTAACTTCCTGAACATCATCCGGCATGTTCATCACCTACCCAAATCTAAACGGTACTGGGGATATTAAGGTTACCGGTGAGTGACGCTCCCATCGCGGAGCCGTGTTCAGCGGCTGCACCAAAGGGGGCACTGCAAAACTTTTATACCTCGATGACCAAAAAACGACCGGTGGTTCTCATGGCAAAGCTGGACTGGATTAAGGAGGAGCTCAAAGAGCTCAAGGAGAAGGGCCTTTACGTGACCATTAGAAAGCTTGAGAGTTCCCAGGGCCCCTGGGTCGTCGTTGACGGAAAGCGCGTTCTCAACATGTGTTCGAACAACTACCTCGGTCTGGCCGCACACCCCAAGATAAAGGAGGCCGCGATAAGGGCCATCCTCGACTACGGCGTCGGTGCCGGAGCGGTTAGGACCATAGCCGGTACCATGGAGCTCCACGTGGAGCTCGAGGAGAAGCTCGCCAGGTTCAAGAAGAGGGAAGCCGCTATACTCTTCCAGAGCGGCTACAACGCCAACCTCGGCGCTTTAAGTGCTCTGCTCACCAAGAAGGACAACGGTGTGTTCATCAGTGAGGAACTCAATCACGCGAGCATTATAGACGGAATGCGCCTCAGCGGCGCCCCGAAGGTCATCTACAAGCACCTCGACATGGAGGACCTCAAGAAGCGCCTCGAGGAGAACAAGGACAAGGAGAAGAAGATAATCGTCAGCGACGGTGTCTTCTCGATGGACGGTGACCTCGCCCCGCTGCCGGAGATGGCGGAGCTGGCCGAGCAGTACGATGCCATGCTCTACATAGACGACGCCCACGGCGAGGGTGTCCTCGGTGACAGCGGAAGGGGTATCGTTGACCACTTCAAGCTCCACGACCGCGTTGATTTCGAGATGGGTACGCTGAGCAAGGCCTTCGGTGTCATCGGCGGCTACGTGGCCGGACCGGAGGAGGCCATCGACTACCTCCGCCAGCGCGGAAGGCCGTTCCTCTTCTCAAGCGCCCCGAACCCGCCCGACGTCGCCGCGGCTATAGCTTCCGTCGAGATACTCCAGCACAGCGACGAGCTCGTCAGGAAGCTCTGGGACAACACCCACTTCCTCCAGAACGGGCTGAGGGACCTCGGCTACGACCTCGGCGGAACCAAGCACCCGATTACCCCGGTCATGCTCTACGACGAGAAGACCGCCCAGGAGTTCTCAAGGAGGCTCTACGACGAGTACAACATCTTCGCCCAGGCCATCGTCTATCCGACCGTCCCGCTCGGAACCGCGAGGATAAGGCTCGAGCCTTCCGCGGCCCACAGCAAGGAGGACCTCCAGTACGTGCTGGATGCCTTCGAGGACCTCGGAAAGAAGACGGGCTTTTTGAAGTGATGCTACCTCTTTCTTTTTAGTACGAACAAAGAAGTGAAATATAAACAAGAAAAAGTCACATAAACTTAACTCCTTGGCTACTATCAACATCAATCGTTTCAATCCATCCCGGAGGATACTCCCACATATAGATTTCAAAAAATACTGGATGACCACAATGCGGACATTGACCCTCATATTGGATAACCATTTGTTTTTCAGGACCCATTTCTCTATTTTCTGTTACTTGTTCATCGGTTATCCACGCAGTAGCATCGAATGTCTTGCCACATCTCAAACATTGCACAGGAACTTTGATCGAGACTAACTTGCATCCAACTGAAGTAACAGAGTAAGAGCCACCATTCTCATCAATAACTTCCCGAGTTAACTCCCATCTGATACCATCTGGTTCATCTATGGGACATTTCAACTCAAGAACAACCTGAACCATAAGGATCACCCAAATATTTAATCCTGCATGATTTAAAAACATTGTCATTTGTATCTTAAAACTTCACCCACTCGATCTTGTAGTACACGACGTCGTTGTCCTCATCGACGACGGCCATCACCATGTTCTTCCTGACGCCGTGGGCGACACGGACGCGGGCGGTAATGTCGTTTGGACTGAAGCGAAGGTTCTCCGGGACAACCCATATCAGCCACTGGGAGTGCTCGTCCATTCCCCGCCTGTAAACGCGGAAATGGGAGCCGAACTTGAGGGCGGACTTCACCGTGTAGCCCCTGTCGCGCAGGTCGGTGTAGACGAGGAGCTTTATGTCGAACTGGTCATCGCGCTTCCTGCCGAGCTCAACCAGCTCGCGGAAGGAGAGTTCCCTGTCACCGTCGAAGACCCTTATCTTTCCCTTTTCCATCAGGTAGGCGGCCTCTATGAGAGACAGGAAGAGCTTCCCGTTCACGACCTCCCCGAAATAGCGCTTGTTGTAGAACTGGTTTATCGCCTTCTCGCGCTCGCTGAAGACCCTGTCACCGCTGAGCTGAAAGATTATCGGTTCCTTCAATTCCTTCCACCCCACTCGTCGGCAGGCATGAGCATGTAGTACGCATCCTCGCCGTCGGCGTAGTAACCGATTATCCTCTTTATTTTCCTGAAGCCAAGACGTTCATATAGCTTTATGGCCTTTTCGTTGCTGACGCGAACCTCCAGGCCTATGTAGCGGGCCCCCTTGTTTATGAGCCTTTCGATGACCTCGGTGAGAAGGGCGGAGCCTATGCCGTTGCCCCGGTACGCCGGATCGACGGCTATGCTCATGATGTGGCCCTCAAGGTCCGGTCTGAGGTAACCCATGACGTAGCCGATGACCCTTCCGTTGTACTCGGCGACCAAAAAGGTGTCCGGGTTGTTTTCCAGGAAAACCAGGAAGACACCCCTTGGGTAGTCCTCCCTGAAGGACTCGCGCTCTATCCTCATGACATCGGGGATATCGAAGAGCCTGGCCGGCCTTATAGCCACCATGGCTAGTGGGACCCTCCCCCCAAACTGACGGATGGAGACGCTCATATAATATCCTACGCACCAAAGCTTTTAAGGATTGAGTAATCTGACCTCCTCCCCGCCGTGAGGGGCGAGACTTTCAAAAGAAAAAGGTAACCAAAAGCTTTAAACGCCTGGACAAATAATCCGACCCCATGAGGAAATGGCTCCCCGCACTGGCACTGCTCTCAACAGCCGCACTGTTCCTGGGGGTCTACGTGGGCTCCGTGGGCATAAGCCCGTCCGACGTCACCGCCAGTATAGCCTACGGAATAAAATCGACGCTCTCTCACTTCACCCAGACCAATCCAGGTGAAAAGCCGCGGTACTTCGTGATAATATGGGAGCTCCGCCTCCCGAGGGTTCTACTGGCCTACCTGGTCGGGCTCTCCCTCGCCTCAGCGGGCGTCGCTTCCCAGGCCCTCTTCAGGAACCCCCTGGCTGACCCCTACATCATCGGTGTTAGTGCCGGCGCCGGAATCGGGGCCGCGCTGGGTGCCATCTACGCCCCCTCGCACATGGGCTCCCTTGCCCTCGCCTCCGCCCTGCTCTCGGTCTTCATAGTTTACTCCGTCTCAAGGGTCGATGGCCACGTCCCCGTTGACACCCTCCTCCTGGCGGGAATAGCATACGGTTTTCTGGCGAGCGCGGTAACGTGGTACCTCATCATCAGCCAGGGCGAGAGGGCGCACGTCACCTGGATGTGGCTCATGGGAACGTTCAACGGTGCCAGCTGGGGCGACGTTGGTGGGATGTTCATCGTCTCCGCCCTGGGGACGGGCTTCCTGATATGGAAGTGGCGCGAGCTGAACCTCATCCTCCTGGGCGAGGAAAGCATAGCACTTGGCCTCGACCTGCACCTCTACAGAAAGCTCTTCATCGGAGCGATAGCAGTTCTAACGGCCTTCGCCGTCTCAACCGCAGGAATAATCGGCTTCATCGGCCTCGTCAGTCCACACGTGATGCGTCTCCTTCTCGGCCCGAACCACAAAAGTCTGACCCCCGCGAGCGCCCTCTTCGGAGGCGTTCTCCTCGTCTTCGCAGACCTGCTCGCCAGAACCGTCGCAAAGCCGACAGAACTGCCGGTGGGCATCATAACCGCCCTGATGGGGGCGCCCTTCTTCCTGTACCTTCTGATGAAGCACAAGAGGGGTGAGCTGTACTCATGACGATGAGGCTGGAGGTTAGGGTTTCCTTCGCCTATGGCGAGAGGGAGGTCCTGAAGGGCGTCGAGTTCACGGCGGAGATGGGGGAGCTCCTCGCGATAATCGGGCCGAACGGTGCCGGAAAGAGCACCCTGCTGAAGGCCATGGTCGGGATTCTGAGACCGAGGGGGAGCGTGAGGCTCGACGGAAGGGACCTGCTCTCAATGAGGCCGCCGGAGAGGGCAAGGCTCATAACCTACGTCCCGCAGAGCTCCTTCCCCGAGTTCGCCTTCACCATCGAGGAGTTCGTTGAGATGGGTGCCTACGCAACCAGGGGCAACGTTGAGGCGGCTTTAAAGCGCGTCGGCCTCTGGGAGCGCAGGAAAGAGCCGGTTACGAACCTGAGCGGCGGCGAGTACCAGCTGGCCCTCGTGGCCAGGGCGCTTGCGCAGGGGAGCGGGGCAATACTCCTCGACGAGCCGACGAGTCACTTAGATATAAACCACGCCCTCATGGTGATGGAGCTGCTGAAGGGCCTCAAGGAGGAGAAGATAATCGTGGCCGTTCTCCACGACCTCAACCTGGCGCTCCGCTACGCGGACAGGCTGGTCCTCTTGAAGGAAGGAGAAAAGTACTGGGAGGGGAAGCCAGGGGAGCTGAAGCCGGAGACTATTGAGGAAGTCTACGGCGTGAGGACGAGGATAGCTGAGGTGGACGGCCACCGGGTTCTTCTAGCGGGGATTTGAAAGTCAGTATAAGAGATGGCCGGGAGGAGTCAGTTGCATTATTTTCCTACATACTACTCAGGCCCCAAACGAACGAAAGGCCCATCAGGTTTTCCAAGTTTTGAAAGTAAATTTTATAAATTAATATGGAGCAATTAATATGGGGAACTTCTCATGGTGAGAAAGAAACCCCTGTTAGTAGTCTTATTGCTGATCCTCCTGGGAGGAACCACAGTAGGGGCCTTAAACTACACGGCAGGCAACGAAGACTCCGTAACCAGGGTACTCGGCTACGACGTGTACAGGATCGAAGGCTCAGGCAACTACATCATCTACTATCCCCTGCCCAACGGAAGCGTTAAAGTTCTGAAGAATGGAAAAGCCGGCGGCTTCTTCCCGACCTTTGTCAAAGTACCCAGGCACGAGTGGATAAAGGAACTTTCAACGGGTGAAAAAGCCCTCTACGCCCCACCAACTCCCCTAATACTCTACATCACGGAGGACGGAAAGCTGGGAGTGAAAAGCATAACTTCAAGCAGAATCAAGCTCGAAAGCGAAAAGACGCTGAACCTGAAGGGAGACTATCAAGTTCAAGCAAAGGGCTCATGTCCAAGGGGCTGGATAGACTTTGGAGGAAGGTACTGCATCGATCCACAGTGGAGTCTTCATTTTGACAGCAGGGCAAAATCAAAAACCTTCAACGAATGGGTCTCAGTAATGGGATTGAAAATCGAAAATTGGGCCGCAGATAGAGTTAACTACAACTGGCTTTTGCATCTCAGTGAGAGCACATACAGCTACTGGACGGTTGGAATTGACGCGGGGCCCTTCACAGTACTCAGCACGACAATAGGAGAACACTTCAGAGGATGGGAACTGAAAGTTGGATACTACAGCGACGGAAATCTCCCAATCAACTCCGATGACTGGGAGAGGTATCTCAACATCAGGGTGGAGTACATTGTGGCCCACGCCAAAGTTCCGGCGTACGACAAGGTTACGAGGAAGTACACCGACATTCAGATAGCGCAGACGTACCTAATGAAAATCCACAGCACGGGGGAGTATAAAATCGTGGAGTCAAACGATGGCCGCAAGCTTACCACGGAGTCCCCCGGAAGCAATCCCCCCAAAATTACCGCAACTCCAAACATATGGGCAATTCCAAAGGACTGTGAGTGGAATAGGACCCTGATACCTCCCCGCACATCAAAACTCGCCATATCCGTGTGGCAAACCCAAAGCAATAGCTTTAAATCAAGCTCCAGCTTCAGCATTCCAATTGGTTCCTTGGCGGGCAGGTACCTGGCCAACACAAATCCCCAGCTGGGAAAACTCGCCAACGCTTTGAGCATCACAATTGGATTCCACAAGCACAACAATGCCAAGTCAGAAGTGGCGTACACGTTAAGCGTGGATAGCAGGAAGAGCTGCTATGCAATGTACAGTGTTCTGAAAGTGAGGCGTGAAGGAAATGGAGCGAGGGTAACGGTTCCACTGGTGTTCGGTGTCGTAACCGACGGCAAGGTACCCTCACCACCGTGCAACCCAAGAACGGGGGTATGCGTGGACTCCACGAACCCATGGGGAAGAGAAGGAGACTAAATCTCCATTCCCTATTTTTAGGGTGCAGGAGCACCGGCAGAGACGGTCCTGGGGGTAGAACGCTGGATAACTGAAGACGTCCACATGGAAAGGCCAAGATAGCGGAGGTGGACGGTCACAGGGTTCTTCTCGCCAGCGTCTAGCAAAGGTTTAAAACCCGGCGTGAGAAGAAGGGTCAGGGGTGAGAGAATGGAAACGAAGAAAACCGGCACCACCACCGTGGGAATAAAGGCCAGGGACGGTGTCGTTCTGGCCGCGGATACGCAGGCTTCCCTCGACCACATGGTCGAAACGCTGAACATCAGGAAGATAGTCCCAATCACCGACAGGATAGCGATAACCACCGCGGGAAGCGTCGGCGACGTGCAGGCCCTCGCGAGGATGCTCGAGGCGGAGGCGAGGTACTACCAGTTCACCTGGAACAGGCCCATGAGCACCAAGGCGATGGCCAACCTGCTCAGCAACATACTCAACGAGAACAAGTGGTTCCCCTACCTCGTCCAGATAATCATAGGGGGCTACATCGAGGAGCCAACCCTCGCCAACCTCGACCCGATGGGAGGGTTAATCTTCGACGACTACACGGCGACTGGCTCCGGCAGTCCCTTCGCCATAGCCGTCCTTGAGGACGGTTTCAAGAAGGACATGAGCGTCGAGGAGGCAAGGGAGCTCGCCATCAGGGCCGTCAGGACTGCCGGAAGGCGCGACGTCTACACCGGCAGCAGGAAGGTTCAGGTCGTCGTCATCACGAAGGACGGCATGAAGGAGGAGTTCGTTGAGTTCAAGGGGTGAACCGTTCAACGGTTGCACCAAAGCCCTTTTTAATCCTCTTTTCGAGTTGGTGGTATGAAGAATCTCCCAGAGAAGATTGCAGTTCTCGGGCTGATAGCCCTGCTCGTCTCGGCGCTCTACGCAGCGGAGAGACTGACCGTCAATTCGAGCGCTGTTCTGGGAGAGGTAAACGAAATACTTGACCAGGTTCAGGAAATAAGGAATCTCACCTTCAAGGAGAGGCCGAGGATAGTGGTTCTCACAAAGGAGGAGGCCCTGGCCAGGTGGAGGCCCGGCAAGGCGGACATGGAGAGGATGAAAACAGAGGAGCTAACTTACAAGATGACCCTCCTCCTTCCGCCGGGCTACCAGTACATACGAAAGGAAACCGAGCGGAGCGCCAACTGGATAGCGGCCACCGTGGGGGATACGATATACATCATCCAGGAGAACTTCGCCTCGAACCCCGACACCGCCAGGAGGACGATAGCTCATGAAAGCGTTCACGTGCTCCAGAAGCAGTGGTTCAACGCGAAGTACGGGGCAGACACCTACGACGGCACCATAGCGATTCAGTCCCTCATTGAAGGGGACGCCGACCTCGTCGCGGACATCTACTGCGAGAGGAACGGGATTCCGATACACAAGATACGCTCCCTGAGCGGGGAGCCATTGACCGACCTCCACATCTTCCCCTACGTCTTCGGCGACCGCTTCGTGAGGTACCTCTACGAGAAAGGCGGCTGGGAGCTCGTTAACGAGGCCTACAGCCGCTATCCCGTCTCGGCCCAGCAGGTCATGCACCCCGAGCTCTACCTCAAGAACGTCACCCCACTCAACGTTACCCTCGATGCACCGCCGAACTCGCGCGTCCTCAAGGAAGACAGGCTCGGCGAGTACTACGTCTACCTCCTCCTCAGGGACGTTGCGAAGCTTGACAACGAGACGGCCTGGAACGTTTCGAGCTCCTGGAGGGGCGACAAACTGCTATTGACTCAAAACGCGAGCGGTTACCTGCTCCAGTGGATGGTCGTCTTCTCAAAGCCTGAAGCGGCCAGGACTTTCGAGGAGACCCTCTCCAGGCTCGCGGAGGGCAACACCTACGCGAACTACACGATAAGGATTGATGGAAGCTCCGTTCTCCTGATCGCCGAAAGGAGGGAGTGACGTGAAGCTCGTCTGCCCGATCTGCGGAAAAACCTACGACGAACCAGTTCAGAGGTGCGAGTGCGGCGAGCCGGTGGAGTTCGAGCCCTTCACAGGGGAGCCTTACATCGGAAGGACAGTCTGGGAACGCTTCTGGGACTTCTGGCCTGTCGAGCCGGCCCTTGAGCTTTCCCTCGGCGAGGGTGATACTCCGCTCGTGCGCTCAGGGCTTGGAGAGGAGTTTGGGGTCAGGCTCCACCTCAAGAACGAGACGGTGAACCCGACGTGGAGCTTCAAGGACAGGGGAACTTTTCTGGCGATGAGCTACGCCCTCAAGGCCGGTTACAGGGCGGTCGGAACGGTATCGACGGGCAACATGGCGGCGAGCGTCTCGGCCTATGCCTCCCGCTTTGGATTGGAGGCGAAAATACTCGTCTCAGAGAGCGCGGGCGACGAGAAGCTCAAAGCAGTTTCCGTCTACGGCGGGGAAGTTATAAGGGTTCGCGGCGACTATGGAAAGCTCTACTTCGAGAGCCTGAAGCTGGGGGAAAGGCTGGGCGTTTATTTCATCAACTCGGACAACCCCTTCAGGATAGAGGGCTACAAAGGCATAGCGTTCGAGATAGCCGAGGAACTGAGCCCGGACTACGTTCTAATCCCGACCAGCTCAGGCGGCCTTTTCCGCGGAATCGCCAAGGGCTTCATCGAGCTCCACGAGAGCGGGCTCATCGATGGGCTTCCAACCATTATCGCGGTTCAGGCCGAGGGCTGCTCACCGATATGCAGGGCTTTTGATGAGGGCAGGGCAAAAATCGAGCGCTTTGAGAGTCCCAAAACGGTAGCCAAGGCCATAGCCAACCCATATCCGCCGAGCGGGAACACGGTTCTGAGGCTCATGCGGGACTTCGACTGGAAATGTATGGCCGTTTCCGACGAGGAGATACTCGAAGCGCAGAGGAAGCTCGCCGGTGAAGGCCTCTTCGTCCAGCCGGCGAGTGCTACGGGTATAGCGGCGCTGGAGAAGCTCGACCTTCCAAGCGGAGCCAAGGTCGTCTCGATACTCACTGGCTCCGGGTTGAAGACTCTCTCGACGACAGGGCAGGGTAAGGTGAGGGAGTGTCATCTTGAAGGGCTGGAAAACTGCATCAAAAACGATTCATAAAGAAGCGCTTTGCCCGCTGCCTGTTCCCCTCATTTTTCTCGGACAGCAGATCAGGGTTCTCTGCAAATAGGAATTCATAAAGGCGCTTCAGGAGGAGCATGACTCCAGCATAAAGCCACACAAAGAACGCGGCGATACCGTTGGTAAAGTAACCCCAGAAGAGTAGCGTCCCGACTATAACGCCGAACGAGAGGGCAATCATGAGCCTAAGCAGGAGCGCATAGCCGTAGCGCTCCATCAATAGCCCAAAATCCACACCACTCACCAAACATTTACAACGGTGTAAATGTTTATAAGCCTTACTCTAAGCAAAAATTCAGAAAGAAACGGCGAACGGTAAAACCGAGCAAAACGTATAAACGGGAAAGATGTAGCAACACCGGTGATAACATGCTGATCGGAGCCGCGATGATGCCCCACGGGAACCCAGTTCTTGAGCCCCCAGACGAGGAAACGCGGAAGCTGGCAGGGGTTCTGAGGAGAATCGGCGAGGAGTTCGGGAAAGCTGATTCCTACGTCCTGATAAGCCCGCACAACGCGAGGATGAGCGACCACCTCGGGGTTGTAATGGCGGAGCATCTCGTCTCGTGGCTCGGCTTCGAGGGGAAGGAGCTCCCCGGCGAATGGGAGACCGACGTTGAGCTGGCCGAAAAAATCTACCGCGCGGAGAAAGATGCCCAAATGCCCGTCGTTGACCTGAACTTCGCCTCCCTCAAAGGGCAGTATTCAAGGTGGCCCCTGAGCTGGGGGGAGCTGATCCCGCTCCAGTTCCTTGAGAGGAAACCTCTGGTCCTCGTGACACCCACAAGGGGAGTGTCGAGGGAGACCCTCATAAAGTTCGGCGAGGTCCTCGGGGAGGTCATTGAAGAAGAGGAAAAAAGGGTCGCGCTGATAGTCAGCGCAGACCACGGACACGCCCACGATCCGAACGGACCCTACGGCTACAGAAAGGAGAGCGGGGAGTACGACAGACTGATAATGGAGCTGATTAAAGAGAACCGCCTCGATGAGCTCCCCAGCGTTCCGGAGGAGCTCGTGAGGAACGCCCTTGTGGACAGCTACTGGCAGATGTTGATAATGCTCGGCGCGATGAGAAAGGCTGAATTCGAACTGAAAAGCTCCGCCTACGCATGTCCTACCTACTTCGGCATGGCGGGGGCGCTGTGGGTGCGAAAGTAGCCTGCAAATTTTCAAATTTTGTTCATCTACAATACACAACCCATTTATACTATTGTGTATTTGTAATACACATGATCTCGCTGAGGGAAATAACCGAGGAGTACGTGGGCTCTCTCCGGTTCGTCGAGGAGATAGAGAGGGAAGTCCCCCTACCGGCGGGCAGCGACATTAAGGCCATCATAGGGCCAAGGAGGGTGGGCAAGACCTTCCTGCTACTCAAGAGGGTCGAGGAGCTGAGGGAAAGAGAGAACGTCCTGTACGTCCCCTTTGACGAACCCGAGCTCAGGGGGCTGGGCGCCAGGGAGTTCGCCGAGATGGTAAGGGCCGAGTTCCCAGAGGGGAGGGTCACGCTCCTCCTGGATGAGGTTCAGGAGTGGGAGGACTGGGACGTCAAGCTGAGGTGGCTCCACGACGTCAAGGACTTCGACATCTACGTCTCGGGCTCCTCCTCTGCCCTGATGTCCTCGGAGATTCCCAGCAGGCTCAGGGGAAGGCACGTCTCAAGGCTCGTGCTCCCGCTGTCATTCAGGGAGGTAGCTGGGAAAAAACCCGGAACGTTCAGGGAGAGGGGGAGGGTGAGGAACCTCATGGGGGACTACCTCCGGTGGGGCGGGTTCCCCGAGGTGTGGAGATCGAGGTCGAGGGAGAAGATAATCTCGATCCTGGAGACGATGTTCTACAGGGACATGGTGGAGCGCTTTGCCTTCCGGGACGTCAGGGAGTTCCGGGAGGCGTTCTACCACATACTATCGCTTTACGGGGGTTACTTCACCTACCGCTCCCTCCAGAGGGCCCTCAGGGGACTGGGCGTTGATGCCAACGTGAAGACCGTCATGAACTACCTCCGGGCAATGGAAGAGGCCTTCCTCGTCTTTCAGCTCCCGCTGTTCGCTCCCTCGACGAGAACCATCATGAGAAGCCCGCGCAAGCTCTACCTCGTGGACACGGCCTTCGCCAACCTCTTTTTCAAGGGGCTGGAGGAGGGCAGGAGGATTGAAAACATCGTCTTCATTGAGCTCCTGAGGGAGAAGAGCTACTGGAGGCCGGAGATCGAGCTGTCCTACTACTCGGATGGAGACGTCGAAGTGGACTTCGTCGTGAGGGCCGGGGGGAGAGTGCAGGAGCTGGTCCAGGTCACCTACGAGCTGAACGCCTCGAACTACGGGAGGGAAGTTCTCGGCCTCGTGAAGGCAGGGAAAAGACTGGGCGCTGAGAGATTGACCCTCGTCACCCTCGACTCCGACGAGACCATCAGGGAGGGCGGAAAAACGGTGCAGGTAACGCCCCTGTGGAGGTTCCTCCTCAGAGAACGTCAAAGCTTATCTCAAGCAGCCCCTTGCTCTTCCTGAAGCGAACCTTCCTGATTTTTATCTCCCCTATCTCGCCAGTGGTTTTCGTGTGCTCCTCCCTGCAGGCGTTCACGTTCCAGTTCTCGATGACGACCACCTTCAGCGTTTTAACCTCCGGCGGGATTGGAAAGAGGTCGTACATATCCTCGCCGAAGCGCTTTTCAGCCTCCTCCCTGGGCAGCTCATAGACCCCGATGGGAACGTTCTCCCTCACCTTCCCGTTGGCGAGGCGCTCTATCTCGGCGATTTCTTCAGGCGTTGGCTTTCGCCCAAATTTGACCGTCAGCCTCCCGTGGTTCCCGTCAACGTAAGTTGAGGCGGTCCACTTCGCCCCCTCGCCGAGAACCTTAACGACCGCCCCCTTAACGACGTGCAGGGCCGTGTGAGTTCTAACCTCAACCGACGACATAGACATCGTTCCATATTCTCGGAGGGATTATTAACGGTTGCGGACGTTAGGGAATGGCAGTGCAGGTTATTAACCCCGCAGGTAAATTCAGACGGAGATTATCCAGCGGCGCTTGAATGTTTTTCAGTTCACTGATGGTTGTACCGAATAATTCACGCCAGAAGCTTGCACCATTAAACAAAAACCGTTATAAATGCCAAAAACGATACACCAGTGCCGAATTAACAGCTTTTGAGGTGGTCGACATGGCCGAAAAGAAGAAAAAGAGGGTTCTCATTTTGGGCGCCGCCGGAAGGGACTTCCACAACTTCAACACGTTCTTCAGGGACAACCCCGACTACGAGGTCGTTGCCTTCACCGCCACCCAGATCCCCGACATCGAGGGCAGGGTCTACCCGCCCGAGCTCGCCGGCGAGCTCTACCCGAACGGAATTCCAATCTGGAGCGAGGATGACATGGAGAAGATAATCAGGGAGCACGACATCGACGTCGTCGTCTTCGCATACTCCGACGTTCCGCACGAGCACGTCATGCACCTCGCCAGCAGGGCCCACTCAGCCGGTGCCGACTTCTGGCTCCTCGGCCCGAAGAGCACCATGCTGAAGAGCACCAAGCCGGTCATAGCCGTCACCGCCGTCAGAACCGGCTGTGGAAAGAGCCAGACCAGCAGGAAGGTCGCCCAGATCCTCCAGGAGATGGGCTACAAGGTCGTCGCCATCAGGCACCCAATGCCCTACGGCGACCTCAGGAAGCAGATCGTCCAGCGCTTCGCCAGCTACGAGGACCTCGACAGGCACGAGTGCACCATCGAGGAGCGCGAGGAGTACGAGCCCTACATCGACAGGGGCATGGTTGTCTATGCCGGCGTTGACTACGAGAAGATCCTTCGCGAGGCCGAGAAGGAGGCCGACATAATCCTCTGGGACGGCGGAAACAACGACTTCCCGTTCTACGAGCCGGACCTCTGGATAGTCGTTACCGACCCGCACAGGCCCGGCCACGAGCTCAAGTACCACCCAGGTGAGACCAACTTCCGCGCCGCTGACGTCATAATCATCAACAAGATAGACACCGCCAACAGGGACGACATTCAGAAGGTCCGCGAGAGCATCGAGAAGGTCAACCCGAACGCCGTCATCATCGACGGTGCCTCACCGCTCTACGTCGACCAGCCGGAGCTCATCAAGGGCAAGCGCGTTCTCGTCGTCGAGGACGGCCCAACCCTCACCCACGGTGGCATGAAGTATGGTGCCGGATACATCGCCGCCAAGAAGTACGGCGCGGCCGAGATAATCGACCCGAGGCCCTACGCCGTCGGCTCGATCATCGACACCTACAAGAAGTACAGCCACCTCGACGTCATCCTGCCGGCCATGGGCTACGGCGAGAAGCAGATCAGGGAGCTTGAGGAGACCATCAACCGCGCAGATGCAGACGTCGTCATCATGGGTACCCCCATCGACCTCCGCCGCGTCATGAAGCTCAACAAGCCGGCCGTCAGGGTCAGGTACGAGCTCGAGGAGATCGGCGAGCCGAAGCTCAAGGACGTCCTCAAGGAGTTCGTCGAGAAGCACGTCAAGAAGGAGTGATCCTTCTTTTCCATTCTATTCTCCATAGAATCACCGCAGGGAGCCCTCCAAGACCGATGTTCAGGGCGATATGCGCGAATTTCCTGGCCCGCGCTCTGTGATCCAGAAAGATTTTTCTACCAAGAAGCGTTATTCCGTTGGGTGGTTCAATGAATGAGCTCGTGATGTTCAGTGCGGTATGGGTTCTCGGCATGATACTCATGGCCCTCCAGCTGCTGGCCCTCGTGTGGGTCATCTACGACGTCCTCACAAAGCAGAAGAAGATGTCGAACCTGGAGAAGATTTTGTGGATAGTCCTGGCGTTCCTTTTCACGATACTGGGGGCGCTGGTGTACTACCTGCTCGTCAAGAGGACGGGCAAGTACGAGGAGAAGCCCGAAGAAATCACCAGCCGCGATGAACCCATCGTCTACTGACATTTCCCCATTAAGCCCCACAATTCCTGCGGGGGGAGGCAGAGACGCCGGTGCAGTGCAGGAAACCTTATATAACTCCGAGCCTAGGGGAATCACAGAAGGTGGGAGGGACAGTAATGAGCGAAACCACCAGTAAAACAGACGCTTTTTTGAAGAACAGCGGTGTATGGGAGGGAGAGTTTTCAAACTACGTTAATCAGATGGGAGGGATCATACAGCGAGGGAAGATGATAATCGAGATTGAAACAACCTCAGAGGGCACTATAATCCAGAGAAACTTCTTTGTGAGACCGGACGGGACGAAGAGCAATTACGTTGGGATTGCACAGATGAGAATCGATGGAAACCGGCTGTTATGGGTAGGAGAAGCGGTTGAGGACCCGAACACGGCCGAGGAAATCAGAAACCACTCCTTTGAGGGCATCGTTACCGACGACCAGATATACATAACGGAGCTCTACGAGGTAGTTGGGAAGGATGGAACCATCGAACGCAGGCGCAACACCACTCACTACTACTTCCTGAGCGAGGACGAAGCCGTAATGACCGGTAGCGTCTACGTAAACGACAAACTGCTTGTATTCGCGAGCACACTGCTGAGGAGAACGGGGTAAACCAGAGCCGGAAGCCTGTACCCGCCGCGGAACAAAACACCGGAAAGCTTTTAGACATGATGTCCTAATTCCACTGCCCGGGGAGTGCCGCCGAAGGCGGAGCCGATGAACTTGGGCGGGTTATTACCCCCTTTATGTTCCACATAAGACAATAGAGGGAAATCCTATCGGTTCTCAAATTCTAAGTAAAACAAACCATGTGGGAAGCCCACCACAGGAGTATCTCTCAAGCTCTTTTTCTTCTCGCTGTTCATTCAAACACATGATAAGGTAATCATTACTGAAACAACATTGATCTTTAGATTAAACCGACAATAGAAAAGTCTAAATACAATTGCACAAAGTATAATATGTCCCATAAACCGGAGGAGGTCCAGAAAATGAGAGCACCAATCGTGGGATTGCTCCTCAGTTTGACTATCCTTCTAAGTACGCTAAGCCTCGCGACCCATATCTTCAACAATCAAAAAGCAGACTCCCATCAGGATATAGTCATCTCGGAGTCCGCGCAGAGGCTTCTAAGGGGTAACCCCGTTTACTTCTACGGAGACAACGCTCCAGAGAATGCCCGGAGGCTGGTGGATTCTCTTAGAACAAAATTGGGTATCGTCCTGGACTTCAAGGAACTGAAGAAGTCCAACGTAAAGTTCATCGGAATAGTGACCAAGCCAACCCCAGGGGGCAGGTACTACACGGTATACTACATTGTCGAAGGCCCGGGGATAGACCCGCAGCGGGAGGTACGCGAACTCCAGAAGATAAGTGAGGGGGTAAAAAGAACGGACATTGAAATCCTATCCGGCAGGTCCAAGTTATCGCCCCTAAGCCTTCAGGTCTCCTATGACTGGAATCCCATAGGGAGCGTTCACTGGAAGAGAAGCGCGCTGGATTCAGCCCCACGCGCCTACCTTGAATTCAAAGCGGACTACAGCTACGTGACAACAACCTCCGGCCAGTACTGGTATCTCGTTCACACAGTAACCCAGGGCAGGGCAATGGCATCTACCGTGGCCGTAAAAAGCCTGGAGACAATAATAGACGCCAACCACCCGCAGAACCCGTGGCAGCAGATAGAGGACTGGTGCCCCAAAAACAACGGCGGCCCCAAGACGGGTTACAGTTACACATTCCAGATTAACAACGTAAAAAAAGGATCTGTAAGTGCCACCGTCAGTTATGAAACCAGCGACGGTTATTACATGAAATGGAAGGACCGCACCAGCGGATACGAGAGCAGGCTCGATGTCATTCATGAGTACTACAAACAACATTATCTCCGCCCCGACATAGCCTGGGGATCACAGCTGACCGTGGAACCCTCGGCGATATTCTCAGCGGATCCATCAAAGGGAATGGGACGTACCTACTATTTAAGCCTGGACCACGTTGTGAAGGGAACCTTCTGGGTCAGGGGTGGAAGCGGAGCCATATACACCATGAACACGCCGCCGATAAAGTTCCACGTGACGGTGTACCCCTGGAAGATTGTTGAATACAATCAATGATTTTGTTTTTCAATTTTTGAGATGCTTAGAACTCCCACTTCTCAAGGTTTATAAAGGTGTGAGAGCCGGGAGTTCTCACTCCCCAACCACCTGAACGATGACCCGCCTGTGCCTCGGTATCACGTCCAGCTCGACGAAGAAAATCTGCTGCCACGTGCCCCTCACGAGCCTGCCGTCAACGACGGGGAAGCACTCGCTCGCGCCAAGGAGCGTAGCGCGGAGGTGGCTGTGGGCGTTGTCGTCTATTCTATCGTGGAGGTAACCCTTGCCTTTAGGTATAAGCTCCTCAAGTGCTCTCTTGAAGTCCTCCAGAAGGCCGGACTCATGCTCTATCGTGACTACCGCGCCGGTGGCGCCGGGAACGAAGACCAGAACCTGGCCGTTCTCGATCCCGGATTCCTCAACGATTCTCTCCACCTCACGGGTTATGTCGATGAGGTCAATCTCCCCCTTCGTTTGAAACCTCAGTTCCCTCGTGAGAACCGTCATACCACCACCCCGCGGTGACTCCGAGGGTGAAACCTATTAGGTTTGCGGCCATATCTGCGAAGGAGAACGTTCTCCCGGGGATGAAGAGCTGAAGGAACTCCAGGAGGAAGGGCAGGGGCAGGAAGTAAGTCCACAAACGCCATCCAAGAAAGCCCAGAGCAGCAAATTCCACCAAATGTGCCAGTTTATCCCCGTTGGCCACGGGCGACGACGGAACCCTCGGCGTTAGGTTCAGAAACAGAAGAAGGAGCACGTAGAGGAAGAGAAACCTCCTCAAAGGTTCCCCACCAGCCTCTTGAGCTTCTCAACGACGTCGAAGGGCGTCTCGCCGAATATATAGACCAGCGGTTCGACCCCAAGGCCGCCCACGTCAACGACTGCGTCATAGGCATCCTGCCTGAAGACATCGGCTATAACCCTCACGGCCTCATCCTCGCTCAGCCCCCCCGTTTTAACCCTCCCGACCTTGAACCCCGCGGCAGTCAGGGCGGATTCTATGTCACGGCCGTACCTGATGTTGAGAACGCACCGTATTTCGGGCCGTATCGCGGCCAGCTTAACGAGTATGCCCGCGGTAAAACCGCTCGCCCCGAACTCGGGCGGGAAGGCGAAGGCTTTACCCTTGGCGGCGGTTATCCTTCCGGGAATCGCTGCAACGTCTTCGATGCCCCGCGGGGACGGAAGGGAGTAGGCGAAGTTGCTCCTGACCTCCGGGATGAGGGCTGGGAACTTTTCATCCCTAAGGAGTTCGTTGAGGGCCATGTTCAGAACCTCAAGTATCTCGCTTCTCAGCGGCTGGACCTCAAAGAGCGACCTGCAGGAGTCCTCGCTCACACCGGCGTACTCGGAATAGAACCTGCACAGAAAACCGGTTTGAAACAGATCAAAAATGTGCTTCGCCACGAGGAGTATCGCATCCTCCCTGCTCCCCCCGAAGAGTATGAAGGAAGACACGTCATTGGCCATGTCTTCGAGCCTCTCGGCCACCTCCGCGGGGGGCATCTTATACTTCCCAGCCAGATATTTGCTAACCATCGCCTGGGTTATGCCGAGGTACTCGGCTATCTGGGACTGCTTCATGCCCTCGCGGTAAAGTCTCTCCGCTATCTTGGCCCTCAGAAAAGGCATCAGCTCCTCGGCTACGTACACGCTGGGCGTCCTCATGCTACCACCCTAAAACCAGGTTATGGAAATTTTGAACCCGGCTTTAAAGGGTTACCGTCGACAAGTTTATGTTAAAAAACGTTTAAAAACCCTTCGAAATTTACACGAGAAGGGCTTTTATGGACTGGAAAGGACGCGACGTGATAAGCGTTAGGGACTTCTCCAAAGAGGACATCGAGTTCGTTTTGAACGTTGCCGAAAGGCTTGAAACGGAACTCAACGAGAAGGGCGCACTCGACTACGCGAAGGGAAAGATACTCGCGACGCTCTTCTTCGAACCATCAACGAGAACCAGACTGAGCTTTGAGAGCGCCATGCACCGCCTCGGCGGCTCGGTCATAGGCTTCTCCTCCGCCGCCAGCACGAGCGTCAAGAAGGGCGAGAGCCTGGCCGACACGATAAAGACGGTCGAGCAGTACAGCGACGCCATAGTTATACGCCATTCGATGGAGGGAGCCGCGAGGCTCGCCGCGGAGGTGGCGGAGATACCGGTGATCAACGCCGGCGACGGCAGCAACCAGCACCCGACGCAAACTTTGCTCGACCTCTACACGATAAAACGTGCCTTCGGGAAGATCGACGGCCTGACCATAGGTCTGCTCGGCGACCTCAAGTACGGGAGAACCGTCCACAGCCTGGCGGAGGCTTTGGCCTTCTACGACGTCGAGCTCTACCTGATTTCGCCGGGTCTCCTGAGGATGCCGAAGCACATCGTTGAAGAGCTCCGCGAGAAGGGGGTTAGAATTCACGAGACGACCGAGCTGGAGGGAACAATCCCGGAGCTGGACGTTCTCTACGTCACCAGAATCCAGCGCGAGCGCTTCCCGGACGAGCAGGAGTACCTCAAGGTCAAGGGTAGCTACCAGGTTAACTGCGCGGTTCTGAAGAACGTGAAGGAAAGCCTCAGAATAATGCACCCTCTCCCGAGGGTGGACGAGATACACCCAGAGGTCGATAGGACGAAGCACGCGCTCTACTTCAGGCAGGTCTTCTCCGGAGTTCCTGTGAGAATGGCCCTTCTCGGACTGACCCTGGGGGTGCTGTGAATGAATGCAGGTTTGAGGTTGCATCCCCTCTCGATGATGCGGGGGGATGCATTTGGGATTGAGCACGTTGGTGAGACCCCAAAACTTCCGCCAGCGCTTGCGAAGGCAAGGGCTGAAATTCCGGGGGTGCTGTGAATGGCCGAGCTCAAGGTTACCGCCATCAAGGAAGGAACTGTCATAGACCACATCCCGGCCGGAAAGGGGCTGAAGGTCATCGAGATACTCCGCCTCAACAGGCCAAACGGCGGCGTTCTCCTTCTCGCCTCGAACGTCCACAGCGGGAAGCTCGGAAGGAAGGACATAGTCAAGATAGAGGGCAGGTTCCTGAGCGAGGAGGAGGTGAACAAGATAGCCCTCATTGCCCCGAGCGCGACCGTGAACATAGTGAGGGACTACAAAGTGGCGGAGAAGTTCAAGGTCGAGATTCCGGACGAGATAACCGGAATCCTTCGCTGCGCGAACCCCAACTGCGTCAGTAACCACGAGTACACAGTCTCCAAATTCTACGTCGTCTCAAGGGAGCCCCTTAAGGTGCGCTGCCACTACTGCGAGAGGACGATGGAAGAGGAGGAGATACTCGGGAACCTCTAACTATTTTTTAAAATCTTTCGAAAAGCTTTTTAACTCTTTTAGATAGTGTTAACTATGAGTTCCATGAGAAAAACAGCAACAGTAATTTTGGTAACGCTCCTCATCATAGCCTCCGGTTGCTTGGGAACGAATGAAAAAGAAAAAGACCAAACCTCGTCCAACCCAGTGAGTAGCACAGCCACGCCCATTCACACACCTCCGATTGAATCCCCGCCCGCCGGACCGGGGGACTATGAACTCCTCATGGAGCAGTATCCCTCCCTACGGGAGGTCATAGGGAAGGCGTTCAATGCCTCCCTGGAATTCCCGGACGTCCACTATCCCATCGAGGTGTTCTCCTCAATCGCACGGAAACGACGTCTTACTCGGGCCGAGCTGGAGATACTGAACCTCACCCTCCGCGCCAACCTCTGCTACTTCTCGAAGAGAGAGCCGCCGGGTACCGATTACCACGTCGTCTCATTCTCCAGGGAGCGGCCCCTCGAAAGCATCCCCTACGTGGAATGTCAGAACTTCACGAGCACGCTGCCCTTCGTGTACTACAGGGGGCGCGGTTTTCAGTATTACCCTGTGACGGCCTCCAATTGGGCGTACCACTACCTGAAGACGGGCCAAGATAGAAGGGCGGAGGCACTTCTAAAGGAAATGCTCCCCCTTATGGAGGTGGTTCATCAAAGTACCGGCGAAGCGGGCATCTTCAACGTTTATTTCGAGCCACCGGACACCAGGGAGATCAGGCTACCCTGGGTCTCGTCGTTTTCACAGGGAATGCTCGCCGGCCTCTACGCGTGGTTATACAACGAGACCGGCAACGAGACATACCTGCGCGCGGCCCATCGGCTCTTTAACTCGTTCTACCTGTCCCCCGAGCACGGCGGTTTCGTCGAGAACACGGACTACGGGATCTGGTTTCTCGAGTACCCCTACCGCCCGGACTTTCTCGTCCTCAACGGCCACATCATCACTATGAAGGGGCTGTGGCTCTACCACAGATACACGGGCGATGAACGGGCACTGGAGCTCTTCAACGCGGGCGTAGAAAGCGTTAAACGGGCACTTCCAGACTGCGATAGTGGTGAGTGGAGCCTCTACTCGGTTAAAGGACCAGAGGCCAGAGAAGACTACCACCGGCTCCACATCAAGCTCCTCGTCTGGCTCTACACCCGGACGGGGGATGGAACGTTCATAGACTACGCAGAGAGATGGAACGGCTATCTTGAAGAAAGAGGGCTCAAAAAAGAAAACCTGGAAGCACTAATCCAGCAGGTGCGGAAGGCGCCTTAACACAGGTATCGTCGCGGCAAGCCCCAGGAAGACGTCGATGGCACTTTGGATGGCATTCGGAAGGCCGATTGCCACCCAGAACGGAACACCGGTCCAGCTCTCGACAGCCTGAACCACCTGCTCTCTCGGGAGGCCGAGCCATATCTCAAGGGCAACGTAGTAGTTGAGGGCCAGCATGAGCGGTATCCTGACGGCAAGGCCGGCGAGGTAGGCCAGAACCGCGAAGACCACGAGTTTCCCCCCACCGGTGGAAAGCTCGAAGCCTGTAGCCCTCTTTGCCACCTCAAAGCCCACTATGACCGCCAGGGTCGCGAAGGACTTCATCATCGCCCCCAGCCAGCTGGCGGAGGAGACGACGCTCAGGCCCGCAAAGAGGAGCAGAACTGCAGTTAAGCCGCCGGTGAAGCCCGTGAGGAGGTAAACCATTATTATCGGAACCGCCACGAGGTCTATCTTCATACCCCAGACGGTGGGCATCTCAATCGGCATCACATCGAAGAGCAGCGAGAGGCCGAGCATCATTCCGATTAGAGCTATCTCCCTCGAACTCATCCTCACACCCATCACCGGGCGAAGGTTTGTTCCAGATTTTATAAATTTTTGTTCCCATAACGGAACAATCTTCCGGCGAGAACCTTAAAAGCCGATCCCGCGAGGTAGGAGGGAAGAACCATGTTCACGGTCGAGGGAATATCTGAGCTGGTGAGGGTAATAAGGCGCGAGAACGGCTTTCCGGACAGCCCCTTCAGGATAGACGAGGTCCGCTACGACCCCGAGGGCGACAAGCTCTTCATAATCGCCCACGACAGGACGGACAAGAGCGTCGTCATAGGCAACAGCTTCGTCATCGGAAAGCTCCGCGAGAGGCTCAAAGTCAAGCAGGTTACCGTCTACTCCAACCTCGACCTGGAGATAAAGCGGAGGAAGCTTGAGGAAGCGGAAAGGCTCGTCGAAGGGACGGAGCTTGAATTCCTCCTTCCGATAATTGAGGCGGAGAAGAGGTTCCCCCCGCGAAAGTGGCCGGATGTCAGAGGGAACTTCAAAACGCTCGTCTTCATGAGCTTCAACGCGAAAGCCCTGCTCGGCTTTGCTGAAAGGCTGAACCTTCCCCACGAGGCAGTGGGGCTAAAATACGCCTTTCCAAAGATGAAGTACGAGCCGATTGAGGGTGAGCCGGCGGAGGTTCTCTTCCCCGATGGGAAAAAGCTCATCAATCTCGCGGGAGAGAGGAAAGCGAAGCTCGTCCTCGCCGATTTTCCCTTCGGGCTGAAGGCCGAGCAAGGGATCTACCTCCTCAACCCCTTCAGACTGCTCCACATCGGGTTCTTTGAACTCAAGTACCTCTTCGGCTTTGAGATGCCCGTGATATACGACAAAACCGCCCTGATAAGATTCGTTACCGACCTGGTTTACGAGGGGCTTATGGAATCGACGGACGGTGCAAACCTGATATGGAGGTCGTGGAAAAGATGATAATTGGAGTAGTTGGGAAGATCGCCGCCGGAAAGACGACGGTTGCGGAGTTCTTCGAAGAGAATGGATTCTGCAGAGTCTCCTGCAGCGACCCGCTGATAGACCTGCTCACCCACAACGTTTCCGACTACTCGTGGATTCCGGAACTGCCTGAAAAGGCCGAGCCGACGCGCGAGAGGCTCATAGAGTTCGGGAAGTACCTGAAGGAGAAGTACGGCGGGGACATCCTCATAAGGCTCGCCGCCGACAAGATGAGGCACTGTAAGAAGGTCGTCATAGACGGCGTCCGCTCGCGGGAGGAGATAGAGGCGATAAAGAGACTCGGCGGAAAGGTGATTTACGTCGAGGCGAGGCCCGAGATAAGGTTCGAGCGGCTGGTGAAGAGGAAGGCGAGCAAGGATAAGGGCATAAGGAGCTTTGAGGACTTTAAAAGCATGGACGACGCCGAGGAGCGCTTATACCACACGAGCGAGCTGAAGGGCCTCGCGGATTACGTGATAACCAACGAGGGGACGCTGGAGGAGCTGAGGGAGAAGGTAGAGAGGATCATCGAGGAGGTAGCGGGGAAGGTTTAATAGGGTGGGAACCAAAATTTAGCCGGTGAGCGTATGGGAGACATAGTGGTCAAGGTTCCCAAGGAACTTGAGAACGTGCTAACTCCAAGGGCCCTGAGGAAGATAGAGCTGGAAGTGATAAGGGAGATCGAGGAGAGGATTCAGAGGGCCCAGCGCTTCATCGTCCTGGCCGAGAGGAGCGAACTCGAGGAGAAGGACGCCGAAGAGCTTTCAAAGGTCATGAAAGAACGACTTGCCAAGCGCTACGGGGTGCTTTGATGGAGGTCGTCCTCGACTTCAACGTGGCCTTCTCAGCCCTTCACAGCAGGGGCGTCGCCCACAGGCTGTTCGCCGTGAACTACATAGCGAGGCAGTTCAACTTCCTCGTCCCCGAGTTCTTCTGGGAGAAACTTTACGGGCACATGGACAGGCTGGTGAGGCTAACGAGACTCGACCGGAACGACCTCGACGAGATGCTCTCGCTCATCCGCTCCCAAACGACGGTCGTCCCCTTTGAGTGGGTGAAGGAAAGGATCGAGGAGGCAGGGGCGATAAGCCCCGACCCGTACGATGTCCTGTACGTTGCAACGGTTCTGGCCACCGGCTCACCCCTCCTCACGGGTGACAAGAGGCTGATTTCGGCCCTCGGGGAGCAGGGCCTGCCGGTGATGACCCTCAGTGAGGCGGTAGAACTGCTCTTCGGAGGTGAGGAGCCATGAAACTCCTCGTCATAGCGCCCTGCCTGCTCAGCCCCTTCTACGTCTACCGCGGGCCGAAAGAGAAGGAGTACAAAACGGCGCGACTCTTGAGGAAGTTTATCGGAGAGCTAGACGAGGACTGGCAGGTTTTAGCCTATCCCTGCCCCGAATACGAGCTGATCGGCTGGCCGAGGGCACCTGCGAGCAGGGAAGTTTACGAGAGGCTGGGCATGAGGGAGAGAGCCAAGGTGATAGCGGACTTCATAGGCCGGGTCTTGACCGAGGAGAGGCCAGAAAAGGTCGTCTTCATCGGCGTCAAGGGCTCCCCGACCTGCGGCGTCTTTCACACCAGCTCCAGCGACCCAGAGGGCTACCCCTACTCTGCGATGCAGGAGTTCTTCTACCTGGGAAAGGAGGAGAGAGTGAGACGTTCGAAGGAGATAGTGGGGGAGCAGGGTTTCAAGCTCGTGAAGATGCCCGGGATACTCTTCGAGATACTCATCGCGAGGTTCCCGGAGGGGGTTTACGTCGAGTTCGACAAGGACGACGTCGAGGGCAGCATGGAAAGGGTTAAATCGGTTCTTGCCGAACTGGGTCCAGATGATGCAAAATGATGTGGTACACCCACGTTGTCTTCGGGGTTCTCTTCTACCTCATAGCGGTGCTCTTCGGCGCCCCGATGAGCTTAATCAACATCGGAATGGCGGCCCTGGGGGCTTTAATGCCCGACATAGACCACCCCAAGTCCTACATCTCTACCAAGCTCCCCGGTGGAACGGTCATGCCCCGCTTCGTCGAGCACAGGGGCGCGACCCACACGATAGAGGCGGCTTTTTTAATAACCGCCCTCGTTGGCGGCCTTGCCTACTGGATAACCGACAGCTACTGGCCAGGCATAGCGTTCTTCATCGGTTACATCTCCCACCTCTTCGCGGACACCCTGACGGTCTCGGGGATAAAGTGGAGCCGCTTTTCGAGCTTCCACCCGAGGGGGAAGATAAGGACCGGAACGCGGGGGGAGGGGCTGGTTCTGATACTGGTGACCTTCACCACGCTGGTGCTCTTCGCCTACCTGCTCCTGCCAGAGGAGACGAGCCGGAACCTAGGCTGGGTCATGCTGATGGCGTTGATAGCGACATTCGCGATAATAGGGAAGAAGCTGAAGAGGTTGAAGTGATCAGGCCCTTTCTATCGCCCTCTTCACGATCTCCTCGGCCTTTTTCATCAGCGCCTTTGCTTTTCCCTCGGTGTGCGCTTCGAGGGTTATGCGCATTATCGGCTCCGTCCCGCTCGGCCTAAACAGAATCCACCAGTCGGCACCCTCTATTCTAACGCCGTCGATGTCTATGAGCCTCTCGTAGTCGAAGCTCCTGAGGGCTTCCTCGGCTATGAGCTCCATCGCCCTGGCCTTCTTTTCGTTGGGGCAGGGTATCTTGGCGCGAAGCGTCACGTAGCGCGGGACTTCTTTAGCGAGTTCGCTCAGCGGGCCGAGCCTGTCGATCATCTCAAGGACCAGCGCCCCGGCGAAGATTCCGTCCGGCGTTAGGTTCCACTCCGGCATTATCCACGTCCCGCTCGGCTCGCCGCCGAAGACCCCGCCGTGTCTGGCCAGCTCGTCGGCAACGGCCACATCTCCAACGCGGGTCCTCACGACCTCACCGCCGAGTGGCCTAACGTAGTCATCGAGGGCAAAGCCGGCATCGACCGTCGTTACCACCTTCCCCTTTCCGAACTTCCTCAGCATGTAGCCGGCTATGAGGCTCAGCATGACCTCGTACTCCACGAAGTTTCCCCCGTCATCGACGACGCCAATCCTGTCCGCGTCGCCATCGTGCGCTATCCCAACATCGGCCTTCATGGCCTTAACTGTCTTGGCCAGCATCGAGAGACTTTTGGCGTTCGGCTCAAGCTC
Organism: Thermococcus sp. JdF3; assembly: GCF_012027495.1. Taxonomy (NCBI): domain Archaea; kingdom Methanobacteriati; phylum Methanobacteriota; class Thermococci; order Thermococcales; family Thermococcaceae; genus Thermococcus; species Thermococcus sp. JdF3. The sequence continues at coordinate 26,435 of NZ_SNUK01000007.1, forward strand.
TCTAACGAAGAACCCGCTCGGGTGGGAGTTGAGGCTTATAACCCTGTTCCCCAGCTCGCGCTGGAGGTAGGGGCTGAGAATCGAGCCGGCACCGTTTCCGGAATCGATAACAACGGTGTAGGAATTCTCAAGGTGAACCATATCGAGGGCGGCTTTTATGTACTCCTCCCTCGGGTCGGCTTTTCTGAGCCCTCCAATCTCGTTCCACGGGGCCTTCCTGAAGTTTCCGGACTCCAGAATGGCCTCAAGTCTGTTCTCCATCTCGGGGGTGTAGGCCATTCCGTTGGCCTGCCAGACCTTTATGCCGTTGTACTCCGGGGGATTGTGGGAGGCGGTTATGGTGACGCCGGCATCCGCTTCATAGAGTTTGATTGCAAAGCCGGTAAGGGGCGTGGGCGCGAGGCCTATGTCTATGACATCGACCCCGGTTGAGAGGAGGCCGCTTATTAAGGCTTGCTTTAACATCTCGCCGCTCGTCCTCGTGTCCATGCCTACGACGACCGTTCCCCCTTCGAGAAACGTGCCGAGGGCCCTTCCGACGTTGAGGGCGAGCTCCGGGGTCAGCTTTTCGTTGACGACCTCTCGAATCCCGCTGGTTCCAAAGTACTTCCCCATGGGCACCACCTGGCTAAAGGCGTATATACGATGGGCGAATATAATCCTTTGGGTGATGGCCATGGAGGAGAGCTTCCCCTACGCAAGGGCGGCGCTGCTGTTTTCCCTTATAGCCGTCGCGGTACTAACCTTTGCAGGCCTCTACTTCGACGTGAGGATTACCCTAATCTCCCTGCCACTGCTCGTCTTCCTCGCGGTCATCTTCATAGGCTGGAGCGGTAACCGGTGTCTGAACAGGGGGGAGATGAGACGGGCCATAGCGGCGACCCTCGTTGCGACGTTCATCGTCCTCGTTCTGGGAAGCGAGTACATCACGATACCCTCCGAGCTCAGGAACTACTTCCTCGGCGTTCTCTCGACAATAATCGGCTTCTACTTCGGCTACCGCGGCAGGGAGACCGAGGAGGAGAGAATGGAGCGCATAATCCGCGGGCTAAGCATGAACCCGGGTGGAAACGAAGGTGGAGAAGACTGAGCGGTCCGCCTCTGGCCAGGCCCAGCCTCCCAACCACCGCCTGCGGAGAATCTTCCAAAGGGGTATGAAAAAGCGAAACCCCTTTACTTCTTCACGAGCCTGTATATGCCGACGGAGACTTCGTAGGTTTCCACGTTCTCTGGAGCTTCGTAGTCCACCCTCACCTGGAAGGGCTGGCTCGAGCCGTAGATGAACTCGCTCGTCTCCGACTCCGTCAGGACGTTGCCGTTCTCGTCGAGGATGGTTATCTTCACCACCGTCCCCTCGCTGTCCGCGGTTATCTTGTACTTGCCCGGCTCAAGGACGTGCGAAAGGTAGAAGACGTCCCCGCTGACGGTCTCGCTCTTGACCTCGACCGGGACCTTGTCGTATGCCGTCTCATAGTAGTACTGCATCCCGAAGATAGCAGCCACCCCGACGAGGAGGAGCAGGAAGAACCCGACCACGAGCTTTTTGAGCAGTCCCATTTTCTCACCCCCTTTCGATTTTTATGACCGCCGAGGGGTCCTCGATCTCCCCGGCGTGTATTCCAACTATGTCCCCCGCTCCCATCGTCATCGTGACGCTCCCGTTTTCGGTCAGGTAGGTTATCGAGACGCTCCCGACCCAGGGGGCGTCTTCAAGAACCACCAGCGACATGGCGAAGTAGTCCTTCCAGAAGCCGTCGCGGTCGGCGAGGTACTCGAGCGAGACGCTGGCGCTCTCGTTCGTGACGGAAACGCCGTGGATTACAACGTCGAAGAGCCCCAGGTCGGTCTCGATCCGGAACTCCGGCCTCCTTATGTCCTCGAGCTCAGGGTTCTCGAAATCGCCGTTTCTAACGGTCAGAGCAACGATGGGCTCGCCGAGGTAGTAGGCCTCGACGCGAACCACCCCCGAGTGGTTGGCCCGGTAGGCCTTCTCGGCCACGGCATAGAGAAGGCCGGTGAGGTTTCCGTCTACGGCCGGAACGCCGAGGCGGACGAGGGTCTCGTTCGGGGAGGACGAAACGATTACCCTTTCCGCGCCGAGCGAGAGGGCCTCGCGCTCAAGGTCCGCCGGGCTTCCTCCGGGGGAACCTTCAGCCCTCTCCCGTAAAGAGTCGATGTCAAAGCCATCGGGCCCAATGTGGCCAGTCGCGTAGAGGTAGCCCCCGAGGAGAAGGATGAGGAAGAGGACAACCTTGCCCTTCATATTACCCCCTCCTCGAAGAGCTTGTTGATGTAGAACCTTATCCTCGCTTCCTGATCCCTGAAGCCCTCCTTCGACTGGGCGTTGAGGGTCTGAACCCTGGGGGACTGCGAGGTCTCCTCGGTCACGTCGCTCACCGTGTTCCGGATTATCTCGCTGTACTTCAGGCCGGCCTTCTTGTAGAACACCGCCCTCTCGGCCGTCTTCCTGAACTCCCACTCGTAGTCCTGCGCAACGGCCTTCTTCACCGCCACCCCCATGGCCTGGATGGCGTCCTCGAAGGGCTTCGTCAGCGTGGATGACGGGACGGCGTTTTTCGCGGGGGAAAGCTTGAGCTCCCTCTCTTCGATGCCGCTCATATCGTTGTAGAGCGAGGCGCTCCTCTCGTCCACGTGAAGGTCGAGGGCGGTTTTCTTCACTGCATCCTCGCCCTGGAAGAGCCCGCTGTCCTTGAAGGCCTTGACGTAGTCCTTGAAGAGGTTCAATCCGGGTGCGTACCTTCCGAGGAGGTCGTTCAGCTTGTCCATCGAGCCGTCAACGACCCTGTCGAGGACGTATTTGTTGCCGTAGTACTTCAGCCTGAAGCTCAGGGCAGTTCCACTGGCCTTCCCGTTCCTGTTGATGACCCTGACGAGTTCCCCTTCCGGAGTCTTGATGTGCACGACCTCCACGCTTCCCCCGCTCAGCCCCTCAAGTTCTCTCAGCGTTTCGTTCATCCTCGCCTTCGCCTCCGGACTGAGGATCACCCCCGGCCTCTCAAAGCCCGAATCACTGTTTTGAGCCTCCCCAGTTCCACTCGTGGTTGGAGCGGCAACCTCCGAGCCCCCGGATGGGGCACCGGGTCCCCCAGTCAGAGGTATCGAGACCCTGTTCCCGGGGATAGTGTTGAGGTAGTGGTTGATGAGGGCGGGAAGGGCACCCTCGACGTCGCAGGGAAAACCGTCGTAGTAGTAGCCCCTTGCCCGGATGACGTACGGGCCGCTCGCGACGATATACTCGACCATCGTCTCAAAGCGAATGGACTCGTTCGGGTGGCCCTGAACCCAGCTCTCGCACCCGGAGGAGAGACACTCGTAGGTTGCGACCCTCCTGAAAACCGCCCACACGAAGTCGGACGAACCCCCGGTTTCGTCAACCGTGTAGCGGTAATGGGTCACCGAGTATGGCTCCCCATCGCTGTCCCTTTTAACCTCATCCTCATCCTTAAAGGAAGCCCACTTTGACAGGACCTCCTCGTAAAAACCCTTCTCTGCGCCTGCATCGTCGAAGTAGCCCATCCAGAGTTCCGTGTTGTAAACGCCCTGCCTGCCGGGATCCCTGCAGGCGAAGGCATATTCCGCCAGGGTCGATGCCCCATCGCTCCCCAGGGTCGTGGCCTCCCACCCCACCAGCTTTAGATTGAGGGAGGTAAGCTCTGAATCACCCGGGGGCGAGCGCACGTACGGCTCCGTGACCTCTCCACGTGCCAGCATGGGGGCGAGGAGAAGAAACACAGCGAGCACGGTGCAAAGCCTAAGCATCTTCATACAACCATCCCCAAAACGCCCGGAACGCGGGCCTTTCCTTTCCAACCATAATTCCACTTCCACTACCACCCATCTCGCGGAAAAGAAAAGCGGGACAGGGCTTCGTATTTCGTAATGTTACGCGTTTTTGGGTAATAAGACTTTCGGAGAAGAAAATTCGAAGGGAGGGGAATTAGGGAGAAGCCTTCCGAAGTTTATTCGCCAGTTCCACCAGCTTTCCAGCCCTTTCGAGGGAGACCTCGTTCTCGACCTTTCCATCACGCTTGATCCACGTGCCCACTATGAAGGCATCGGCGTATTTCCAGAGCCCCGGGAGGTTGTCGTAGGAAGTGCCCGAACCCACCACCACTGGTACCGGCGAGATTCTCTTAGCCAGGGCGAGCTTTTCCACATCGACGGGTTTTCCGGTTGCTCTGCCGCTGACGACGATTGCATCGGCAAGGCCGCGCTCGACGGTGTCCCTTATGGCGTCCTCGAAGTCGAAGAAGTGGACCGCGTGCTTGACGTGAACGTCGGCGAAGACCTTTATTTTGCTTGGAAGGAGCTTTCTGAGCCTCGCCAGCTCGTGGGCGATGCCCTCGATTACGCCTTGGTCCGTGTAAGCCACACCGCTCAGCACGTTCACCCTTATGAAGTCGGCCTTGACGGCGTAGGCTATGGAGTAAGCGGCGATCCCGTCGTTGCGGAGAACGTTTATTCCGAGGGGAACGCTCACCTCGTCCCTTATGGCCTTGGTCACGGCAGTAAAGGCCGCGACGGTGGTTTTATCGACCACCTTCGGGAAGGGGACGTCGCCGAAGTTTTCCACCATTACCGCGTCGAAACCAGCTTTTTCCAGCGTTCTTGCATCCCTCAGGGCGGACTCGATGACTGCATCGAGATTCCCCTCGTATAGGTAGGAACCCGGAAGTGGCTTGAGATGAACCATCCCTATGAGAGGCTTTCTCTCGAAGTCCATAACACCACCAATCAAAGGACGATCCGCTGGTAGTTAAGGGTTTTGGGCAGAAATGCCCATAGTAGTACTTTGATGCAAAGCCTTATATAACCCGCGGTTGAAGTAAGGAACATCATGGTGAGGCGGAAATACATCGCCTTTCTCACTCTGACACTGCTCTCCCTCCTCCTTGTCTCCGTCGTGCTTGGACCAGCCCTCATCGAGGTCCCACCCGGAACCAAGAGCATCGAGGAGATACTAGCCCCGAAACTTCCATCCGGGAACGAGACCAACGAAACCGGACCGCCGGCCGAGGTTCCGGCTTCTCCCCGCTTCGTTCTCCTCGTAACCGGCGCGGCCCACACCCACTACCTCCGGCTCAACGTCTACACCGACTACGTGGACGGGAGGTGGCTGACCGGGAACGCGACGTTGGTTCCAAGCAACGTTATAGCCCCTCCTGAGATAAAAGTCCCCCATCACAGCGAAAGGGACAACATCACGGTCGTCTCGTTCCTTCCCCTCAGCGGGAACCTCTTCACCTCCCTCTACACGACCCGCGTTGACGGCGCCGGGGCGGAGGTGATTCCGGAGTACAACCTCTTCAGAACACCCCTGAACGTGACCGCGTACTCCCTCTCAGCGGTGGGCTACACCTTTGACATGCCCTACCTGGTAAACCTCACCGCAGGGAACATGACGGGGTACCTGTCGGCCCCCAACGACACCCGGCTGGCGGCCCTGGCGGAGAGCATAACGACGGGGGCACGCTCGGACTACTGGAAGGCGCTCCTTATAACCGGATACCTGGAGGGCAACTTCAGGCACGTGGAAAACGTGACTCCCCCCGAGGGGGCGGACAGGCTGACGTGGTTCCTGTTTGAATCAAAGGCAGGCAGCTCCTACGACTTCGCCTCCGCCTTCGTGGTTCTGGCCAGACTGAACGGCCTTCCCGCGAGGCTCGTCGAGGGAGTTTACATCGATGCAATCCCCCGGACCCAGGTCGTGACCGAAAAGAACAGACACTTCTGGGCGGAGGTTTACTTTAACGGGGCCGGGTGGCTGACCTTTGACCCCCTGCACCCCACAGATCAGAACGTGTACATGCCCTTCGAACTGGAGGCACCCGAGGTTCTGATGCCCCTGGAGCCCGGTTCCTCCGGAACGGTTACGATAAAGTTCGAGCGGGTCGCGAGCGGCGGGAACGCGAGCGTTGCCGTGGACGTTCCAACCCTCGGGAGGATAGCGCTCATCAGGGAGTCAGGGATATACAACCTGACGGTAGGGCCATTTGAAGAGCCAGGTTACTATCCTGTCATGGTCAGGGCATCGGACAGGGAAGGGAACTCGCTGACACGGATCGTCCCGGTGACTGTCCCGGGAAACGTGAGCGCCCTGCCCGACCCGGTCACGGCGTACCTGCGCAAGAACGATGCGCTTACGGTGGAGCTCACCGTGCCAGGCACCGGAGAGGTGAGCCTCAAAACGGAATCCCCCCTGGTGGATTCCTGGTTCTCCATCGAAACCCTGCGGAACGAGACCAAGGTGTACGTCAGGCTAATTCCACCCGATGACTACCCAAACGGCTGGCACATCGAGAACCTCACGGTCATGCGGGGTGCGGATGAATACAAACTCCACCTCCCGGTTTTCGTAGTGGAGCGAACCGAAATAAAAGCGGAGGTACCGAGAGCGGTGACCGCGGGGGACTCGTTCGTTATAAATGGAACCGTGGAGGGCAGTGTCACGGGTGAACGACCGCGCCGGGGAAGCGTGGCGGCGTTCATAAACGACGGGGAAAGGGATGTCCTGATAGGCCACGCAAACGCATCCAACGGGACCTTCGCGCTCCCCGTTAAAATCCCGGTGTACCTCTCCCCCGGAACTAAGCAGGTCCTCATATACTACCTCACTCCCCTCGGATACCCCTACCTCCCATCCGGGGCCACATTCACGGTCGAAGTCAGGGGGCTGGCCAGATTCTCGATGCCTGGGCTGATCCTGGCCAGACCCGGCAACGTCACGGTCATCGGCAGCCTCCTCAGCGGGGCTGGGAGACCGATAGCCAATGTCAGCATTGAATACTACCTCGATGGAAGGCCCCTCGGAGAGACCACCGCCCTCGCGGACGGCAGGTTCTCCCTGGTTCTCCAGCTCCCCACGATTGAGAGGCACGTGCTGACCGTGAGGTACCCCGGAAGTCCCGTTTACTCCCCGTCCGCCATGAACGTCACGGTGGCGACCGTTGAGCTGGAGGTTCCGGAGAGGATAACCGGAGAAATCGGGGAGCCCATCGGAATCAGCGGAAAGGTCGTTGGGATTGAAGGTGCGGCCCTTCAGGCCTATGTGTTCCCGGGAAAGACCTATCCGATAGACGTGACCAACGGAAGCTTTGAGCTGACGATCGAACCCTTCCGGACCGTCGGGGAAAGGTCCGTGGAATTCCGCCATGACACCAGGACCCTGGGAAGAACAACGGTGGCGGTTCTTTCACCGGTGGAAATAGAGCTCCTGACGCCGAGGGCGGAGGGCGAAAAAACCGCGGCGCTGAGGTTCAGGGTCATTGATTCCGCCAACAATCCGGTAAGCGGAGTTTACCTCAACGTCAGCGTGGACGGGTTCGAAATGCGGGTAATGACCAACGGTTCTGGAATAGCCACCCTCAAAGTCCCCGTGCCGGAGAAGGAAACCAACGCAACTGTGGCGGTAACCTTCGACGGCTCCTCATACTACCTGCCGGCGAGCGGGAGGTTCCACGTCGTGATAGCCAGAAAACGGGAAATCCCCTGGGCCTACATTGCCATAGCTCTGGTTATCGGTGCACTGATAGTCAGGTACCGTCTCGTGAGAAGAAAACCGGAGAAAAGGGAGGTGGAGAAGGTTCTGAAGATTATCTTCAACAACGGTATTCCCGTATTCAGGGAGGGGGAAACGGTGGAGCTGAGCATCGAGTGCGAGGGAAAGGCGGAGCTTTACGTTGATGGAAAGCCAGCAGGAAAGGGCAGGGACTTCACCCTGGCCCTGGAAGTTGGGGAACACACCATAGAGGCCCGCTGCGGGGAGCTCATCGAGCGTGCGACCGTGAGGATAGTGGCCCGCTACGACGACGCCGTGGTCGATTACTACGAGAGGTGCTTCCTGCCATGGGCCAGAGGGACCGGCCTGGACGTCGAAGGGATGACCCCCAGGGAGATAGCCGCGGCCCTGACGGACATGATGTACCCCTGGGAGCCCCTGGATACCCTGACGGAGGTCTTCGAGAGGGCCAAGTACCGCACGGTCGAGGTGTCGCGGGGGGAGTTCATCAGATTTTACCGCTCGCTCCTCGAGCTGGTTGGAGGTGGCTGCATTGTTTAAGCTCAACTGGGGAAGGATAGGCATTTACTTCGGGACGGTTGCCCTCATCTACGCCCTTTCGCCCTGGGCGGAGCCCCTCAGCGCCATCAAGGAGCCATCGGCAATTTTAGCGCTGTTTATGACCGCGCGTGAGGTGGCGAAGGGGCTGGGGAGGGAGCTCCTCGCTGAGTTTCTCGTGCCGCTCGGCCTCTCGGCCGCGGCCCTTCTCATCCCGATCCCGGGGTGGCGCCTCCCGCTGGCCCTGATTTCATTCGGCGCTGGGGTTGCACTCACCGCGCCGAATCTGGAGGAGCGGGCCAGGGTCGTTAGGGGGGTTGGGGTCTTTCTGGCCCTCTATGGCCTGTCCAGAACGCCCCCGCTGATGGTCTACGGAAGCGCCTTCAGCTACGCCGGGGCCGCATTCCTGCTCGGCTACGCCGCCTCAGAACTCGTCGAAAGGTACCCCTGGATGGAGGTCATCGAGAGGAACCTGCTTGGAATAGGTGCCCTCGGCGGTGTTTTGGGCCTTTACGTTTCCGTCAGAGGGGGACTCAGCGAGAGCCACCCAGAGCTGGTCTTCTACGGGGAGTGGCTGGTGCTCGTCCTGGGCGTCGTTCTGGCCGGATCGATGGTGTACTCCCACGTGGCGGGGCATGACCCGGAGCGCTACCTCCTCGAGCAGTGGCGGAGGCACGAGGCAAAAACGCTGGAGAGGCTGGGCCCAGAGATGATGGAAGCCAGAAGGGCCGTTGAGGATTTCGTCGTGCGCGGCAGGAGGGGACCGCTGGTGGCGTTCGTAACCTATTACGGTGCGAGGCTCTTCGGGGACAGGGAGGAGTTTGAAGCGCTCATCTCGAAGGTGGCGGACTACGAGGGAAAACCGATCTCCCCCCTCATGCCGCTCTGGATAAGGCGGCGCTATGAGAGGGCCGAGCTTGAGAGGAGGAAGAGGATTGTGGAGGAAGTTTTTGAAGGATTGAGGGACCTGATGGGGTGGAAGCCATGACCGAGATTGAGGAAGCCTCCAAGAAGCTTGAAGAGATTGTGGAGAGAATTTCAACCGTCTACATCGGAAACGAGGAAGTCATAAGGAAGACCCTGGCGGCGGCTCTCGTCAACGGGAACGTCCTCTTTGAGGACTACCCCGGCCTGGGGAAGACACTCCTGGCCAAAGCCTTTGGGAGGGTTCTGGGCCTGAAATACACCCGCGTTCAGTTCACCCCGGACCTGCTCCCCGCGGACATACTGGGAACGAAGGTGTGGCGCCAGAACCTCGGGACGTTCGAGCTCATAAAGGGGCCGATCTTCACCCACGTCCTTCTGGCGGACGAGATAAACCGCGCTCCCCCCAAGACCCAGTCCGCTCTACTCGAGGCAATGGAGGAGCGCCAGGTCACGATAGAGGGTGAGACCTTCCCCCTGGAGCGGCCGTTCTTCGTCATCGCAACACAGAACCCGATAGAGTTCGAGGGAACCTACCCCCTCCCCGAGGCCCAGCTCGACAGGTTCCTCCTCAGGCTGCGCGTGGGCTATCCAAAGAGCCTGGAAGATGAGATGGCAATCCTCGAAGCGCGTTTGAGCTGGAGAAAGGACGACCCAACGGCGGACATGGAACCGATGATCGACAGAGAGACGTTCGTAAGAATCCAGGACCTCGTGGAGGAGAGAATTTTCACCAGCAGGGACATCGTGAGGTACATCTCGGAGCTCGTGAGGAACGCCCGGGCGGATTCCAGGGTGGAGGCCGGCCCGAGTCCCAGGGGCGGAATCGCATTGATGAAGGTGGCAAAGGCAAACGCCCTTCTGGAGGGCAGGGACTACGTTCTCCCCGACGACGTCAAGGCCTTCGCCATCGACGCCCTGGCCCACAGGGTCGTCATCAGGGCGGAGTACTCCTTCGAGGGCATCAGGGGAGAGGACGTTATAATGGAAGCCCTGGAAAAGACCCCCGTTCCCAAAGGGGCGGAAGGAAGATGAGGAAGAACCTGACGGGCTACCTCCTATGGGCACTCCTCATGGGGACGCTTTTTCTCTCCCCCGGGATGATAGGCCTGGCCACGGTGCCCCTCTCCATCCTGGCCCTCGGGACGCTGATCGAACCGCCGAAGGGCATAACCGTGGTGAGGAGGATATCCAGGAGGGAGGTGCGGCTCGGCGAGGAGGTCGAGGTCAGGGTGCGCGTCACGGTCGAACGCGGCATGGGCATAGTGGTCGTCAGGGACCCCCTGCCCGGGAGCGTGGCGCTGACCGGGGGCAGCAGCGTCGGGGTATTCTTCAAGGGGCTCAAGCCACTGCAGGTTGAATACACATACAGGATAAAGCCCGTCCTCAGGGGCGTTTACACCCTGCCCAGGAGCGAGGTGACCACAAGGAGTCCCCTCGGGACCCGCTATCTGTGGGGGCTCTACGGGGAGGAGCTGAGGATAAGGGCCGTTCCCAGGGTGCTGAGAGAGGTATCGGTGATTGAAACCCGGAGAAAGGCCAGAATAAGCGTCCCGGAGACGAGCTACTCCATAAGGGGGCCCATCTCAACGGACTTCAAGGAGATAAGGAACTACCAGACGGGGGATCCGATGAAGCTCATAAACTGGAAGGCGACCGCGAGGATGGGGGAGGTGCTCGTCAACGAGTTCGAGAGGGAAGGAAAGAAGACCGTGCTCTTCATTGTGGACGCCCGGGAGGCGATGAAGATAGGAAAGGAGAGCGAGAGCCCCTACGAACACGCCATGAACCTCGTGGCCTCCATGGCCCACCGCTTCCTGAGAAAGGATTACCACGTGGGGCTCTATCTGCTGGGAGCGGGAAAGTTCATCCCACCCGCCACGGGACCCAGACAGCTCCATGAAATCGTTAGAACCATGATGAGCTTTGAGAGGGTCCAAACTGAGGAGGAAAGGCTCGACGACGCGGTGGAGAGGCTGAGGAGGATACTCATCCAGTACACTCCCCTGGTGGTCTACGTCTCCAACATCCTGGAGGGAACGTGGACCGAGACGAGGAGGGGAATGCTCACCGTGAGGGCCATGGGGCGGGGCAGGACGAGGCCTATGGTGATAGACATCTCGGTCTATCCGACCCTCGACCCGGGGACCGGGACGCTGATGGAGATGGAGAAGAGGGCGATAATGGAAGACCTGGAGAAAACCGGAGCCCGCGTCATCCGCTGGCTGCCCGGCGAGGAGGAAACGGGCAGGATAGTAACCAGGCTTCTGGGGGAGATAAGATGAGCCTCACTGCCGCAAAATTCGCGGTTGTTCTTCCCGCGGCGGCTCTGACCGCGCTGGCGTATTCCAGCGTCGCTGGAGTGAGCGGCTACGCACTTCCAGCCGCACTCGCGGCGATCCTGCTGGGGGTCTTTCTATCCAGCGGCTCCGCCAGCAGGGCCGTCTCCCTCTCGATGACCCTCTACGCGGTCCCGTACACGATCGGGGCGTCGCAGTTCCTGCCCGTGGCATTTCCCGAAGCCTACAGGAGCCTGGGGGAGGCAATACTGACCAGCCCGTACTTCTCATCGGCGATCCCGATATTCGCCCTCGTTGCCCTGGGAATCACCGCGGACTACGTGGAGACCGCCGAGGAGTGGGAAAGCGTTCTTAATGAGCTGGGCGGGCAGGAAGTCGGAAAGAGAACGCTGCTCTACAGCCTTCTCTTCCTGCTGGCAGCATTCGTTCTCTCCCCGGCCGTCTTCTGGCTGGGCGGCCGCCTGGGAATCTCGGCGGCTGGCTCTCTGCTGCCGCTGATTCTCCTCACGGTGGGGCTGGTCGTCGCATACTCCTCCATCGAGAGCGGGAACCACAGGAGGGTGGTCGTTGCAGTGGAAACCCCCCCGTTCAACGGGAGCGTGGTTATCCAGACCCCAAAAAGGACGCTGACCCTGCCGGTGAGCCGCTCCATGGGCTTCGAGTGGGAGACCGTGAGACTGGAGGCCGAAACGGGGGAGAGACCGAGGAGGGTCCTTCTCAGAACGGAGGAAAAAGAAGAAGCCCTAAGCCCCCTGATTGAAAGCGTCGATCAGGGGACCCTCTTCCTGCTCTACCGGGTGGAAAAAGAGAAGGTTAATATACACCGGCGCCGAAGAATAGGAGGGTGAGAGTAATGGGCAACAACCTTCCAAAGTCCGTTTTGAGACACCTGGAGCCGAATGAGGATGTTCTGTTCACCGTCCGCAAGAAGATAAGCGTGGAGAAGCCGAAGTGGCTCATAGTAACCAACAGGAGGATAATCTACCTCGACGAGAAGATACTCGGGAGGTACGAGATAAAGGCCATACCGTATCAGAAGCTCGAGGAAGTCACCGTTGAGCTGGGAGTCATGTCCTCCGAGTTCCTCATAAAGGGCGAGGAGAACATAAGGCTCAAGCTCGGCTGGATGAACAAGGAGCAGGCGAGGAATACAATAAACGCCATAAAGGACGCCCTGAACGCGATAGCCGTCGAACCGGTGACGATAGAGGTCAAGAAGGGCCTGACCCACGAGACGTGGGTTCTGAAGAAACCCAAGGAGTTCGTGAGCAGGGTCGTCTCGGCTGGAGCCACAGTCCAGCACCATCCCGCGACCGCTGAGAAAGATGACCCCCTGGAGAAGCTGAAGAAGCTCAAGGAGCTCTACGACATGGGCGTTATAAGTGCCGAAGAGTACGAAGAAAAGAGAAAGAAGCTTCTCGAGCAGATTTAACCCCTTTTCTTCCAGATTATCAGAGCCACCCCGAGCAGGAGAAGGGCGGCGAGGAGGTAGGGGAGAGGGTTCTCTTCAATTGGCCCGTGGACTATCGTCATTGTTGGCATCGCTGGAGCCGTTTCGGTTTCAACGATGGGAGGCTCATCCCTTAGAACCACAACCGTGGAGTTCACGAAGCCGTAGAGGGTCACGTTGAGCGGTTCAAGCTCCCCCCAGGAAGAGCCCCTGTAGAGCTCCACAGAGAAGGCCGTTCCGTTGGGGAGCGGGGCGACGGTGAAGTAGTAGCCTGTCGAGGACCTGAGCAGGGGCCTCGGCTCCGCCAGCTCCGGGAGGCTGCCCTTAATCCAGAGGCCGCCCGTGAGGTTGGTGGCGTTGATGGCTATAAGCGCTGGAACATCGTTCCCCGAATAGTAGCGCAGCTTTGCCGGTTCACTGGCCTTTTCCCCGGTTTCGACCACGACGTCGAGCCAGGCCCTTTGAGCCTTCACCTCCGGAACCTCCACGAGTATCTCGGTTGAATTCCACGAGAGAACCCTCGCCTCAACGCCGCCGATGAGAACCCTTCCGGAGGAGCCGAAGCCCGCACCTCCAATGAGGATTCTCTGACCGGGCTCTGCGGTGTAGGGAGTTACCGAGCCGATGAGAGGTTCGTTCTGCTCTCCCTCGACGTGGAAGACATAGAAGCTGTTGTGCAGGAGTTCCAGGAATGCTTTTCCACCGGAGACCCTCATCCCGGCGCCGGTCAGGGCGTCGCGGTAGGTTCCATCCTCCCAGTCCAGGGGAAGCGTGAGGTTCCTCTGAGAGCCTTTGTTCATGACCACGAAAAGCCTGTGGTTCCCAAAGGTCCTCTCGAATGCCCATACGGAGTAGTTGGCATAAACCGTTCTGAAGTCTCCAAAGGCCAGGGCATCGTTGGTCTTTCTCAGCTCTGCCAGCGTTCTGATTATCCTCGCCGCCTCGGTGGTGTTGTTGAAGACCATCATCGGCCGGTTGTACGGGTCGCCCTTTCCGTCCCCGCTCACCAAGTAGCTCTCGTCACCGTAGTATATCACCGGAATCCCGGGCAGGGTCATCGTCAGTGCCAGAGCCATGTGGAAGCGCTCCACCGCGTCGTCCCGCTTTGCCTCGTTAAGGAAGCGAACCAGGTCGTGGCTGTCGAGGAAGTTGAGTTGCTTGTTCGGGTAGACGAAGAGAGAATAATAGTCCTCAAGCGTTCTGGAGAGGGTTTCAAGACTTCCCACGAAGCCGAGAGTCCTCACGATATCCTCCCTTACGGGTATGTTGAGGACCGGCGAGACGTTGGAATAGCGATAGAGCTCATAGAGGTCGTCGGTTTTCTCGGGAGAGAGTGAGTAGTACTCCCCATAGATGAAGAGCGGGGCTTTGGAGTAGAGACGCAGGTAGAAGCTCTCAAGCCAGCCGAGTTCCATGTGCTTGACGGCATCAATCCTGAAGCCGCAGACTCCGGAGTTAACGAAGAGGAGCGCGCCCTCGGTGAGGTATGAATCGACCCAGGGATTGAGCTGGTTGAAGTCGGCTAAGCCAAAGAGGTTGGCGTACTTGAGGGGAATCCCCTCCCATGTGAAGATGTTGCCGTTGTGGTGGTAGACGTTCTCTCTGATCCCGGTGTATGGGTTTACCGTAGCGTTCTTGGTGTCCCGGTAGTAGTCAGTTACAAAGGTGCCGTTGTCGTAGAGGGCCCCAAATTCGCCGTCCATTGCCGGGCCTGCGTGGTTGGGCACGTAGTCGACGATTACGCATATATCCCTCTTTTCGGCCTCCTTCACGAGCCTCCTGAAATCCTCCCAGGTTCCAAAGTGCTCCTCTATGCGCTTGTAGTCCCTCGTCCAGTAGCCGTGGTACGGAGCACTTCCATGAGCCATTTTGTTGATGTTGTCGTTCACGGGGGAGACCCATATCATGGAGACGCCGAGGCTCGCTATGTAGTCCAGCCTCCCGGTGAGGCCTTCCAGGTCACCGCCCCAGTAGAGGCGGTAGTTGGTGTGGGTCGGGTCATAAAAGGGCTCGTTGTTGCTCTGGTTCCCATCGTAGAAGCGGTCAACCATCACTTGGTATATGACGCCTCGCTCGGGTACCGCATGGGCCCCAGCGGGAGGCAGTATCAGAAGCAGCATCAAAATCATAGCCAGGGCTGCCCTCATTATATCACCAAAGGTGATAAGGATGGGGGGTTTAAAAGCCTTCACACTACTGTCTCGATATGTCTTTGAAGCTCAGGGAGACCGTGGAGCCCACGATAGAGCTGTTCGCGGCCTTGACGACCCGGAGCCTGTATTTGCCGCCCTCGAAATCCCACCGGAGCACCGTGCTGGCAGTCTCCTCAAAGAACGAGAGCAGCTCCGGGGAGTACCTCTCCACGATGTCCCGGTTGAGGAAGTACAGCGCCACGCGGCTCTTCTTCCCGACGAAGGTCGAGATGTTGCGGATCAGCCGTATGACCTCGTGCCGATCAAGGGCGATAAAGAGCTTGTGGATTCCAAGGACAGGATTGAAAACAACCTCCTCGGGGACTATCTTCTTGTAGATCTCGGTGTAATACCTAAAATCGAGGAAGTACTTATCCACCTCCACCCTCCCGAAGACGCTTCCGATGTCCCTGCTACCTCCAATCTTTATAACCGGGACATTCCTGAGGCCCTCAAGCTCCAGCCCCATGAGGTCCAGGCGGATGACGCTCTCCGCGAAGGCATCGGAGATATCGTCGATCAGGAGCGGTGTCCCCCGGGCCATGCACCTGCGGCAGACCAGGTAAAGGAGGAGCTCGGGGGAGGAAACCGCACTGTACTCGATGAGGACTGTCTCACCTGGCCTAAGTCCGAAAAGAATCGAGTCCACAGCGTGAGCGGCCATTGTGACATCACCGGATACATTTTACAATGGCAAAGTATAAAAGGTTACCGCGGCGGCCGCCGTTTCACACTATTCTGGCCACCGTCAGGACTCTCGGAGAGACGAAGGATCCCCTGCGAACCGTCTCCCGCCCAACGGCGAGGATTGACCGCAGAACCTCGAAGGCGTTTCCTACAAGCATGTTGTCCCTGAAGGGCTGAAGCTCCCCGTTCCTCACGACGTATCCCAGCTCAACCGTCAGGGAGAAGTCGCCGCTGACGGGGTTGGCGGTGTGCTCGCCGAAAACCTTCTTAACCACAACCCCCTCGAAGTCGCGGAGGCTCTCCCCTCCAGGCCTGACCAGCAGGTTGCTCGTCCCTATGTGGGGCATGGTTCTGAAGTCCCGAACCGCGTTGCCCGTGCTCTCCATGCCCAGAAACGAAGCGTACGTGTGGTCGAGGAGGAAGGACTTCAGCACGCCATCCTCAACGAGAACCGTCCTTCTGGAAGGAGTCCCCTCACCGTCGAAGGAGTAGCTCCCAGGGAATCCCTCGAGGGAGGGGTCGTCGATGAGGGTAAGCCCTCCGGCGGTCGCAGGCTCACCGGGCCGCGAGAATCTGCTCCTGCCGAAGTAAACGCTGTCGCCGTAGAGGTTCTCAAGCAGAATCCCCAGAATCGCCCCAAATGCCTCGGGCTCAAGAACCAGCGCGCCGGAGTATCCCCCAAGCTTTCCGGCGGCGCCGCTCAGCTCCGCCTCCTCGATGGCAAGGGTTATAGCCCGCTCAAGCTCCTCAAATGGCTGAAGCGAGCGGTACGACTGATAGTATGAGCCGGTTCCCGTTCTCCCGCCGCCCCTGACCGCGTAGGCGGAAACGCTCATTCCAGTGGAGCGCTCCTCGAGGAAAACACCGTTCGAGTTCGCAACGCCGTAGGTGTTGACGCCGAAAGCCAGCGAGCCGGAGAGGGTAATTCCCTCGCCCTTAAGCTCCGCCATCCTGGACGCAAAGTCGCCCGCTAGGGCGTGGGCGTCTTCAAAGGGAATCTCGTCGATGAGCCTGTCGTAGAGTCCACCGACGGGGCGCGGCTTTCCCCCTGAGGGGAATCCCGCAAAGGGCACCTCGCTTATCCTCGCGAGCTTTATCGTTCTTTTCACAAAATTTTCAAGCGTTTCACGGTCGTGGGCGAGTCCCGTGATGTAGGAGAAACCGAGTTTGCCCCTGTAGCCGATGCGGAGGCCTATCCCCGAATGGAACTTTCTCTGGGAGCGCTCCAGTCTCTCGCGCTCTATCCTGAAGGAGCCTCCCCTGCCCCTCTCCCAGTAAAGCTCCCACTCCACGTTCTCGCGCTCGAGGATTCCAATAAGTTCATCTATCATCGGTTCACCGGGGAGAGTTCGAAAAGGAATTTAAAAGGTATTCTGCCACCTCCGCAGTGGTATTTCCCCCCACTGCGGGGAGGACGTAAGCTCGCCGTACAGCCGGAGAAGCCGCTCGTAGGCGTTTTCCTTTATTGCGGCCAGTTCCCCGAAGAGCGCCGCAACCTCCTCATCGCCCGCCATCCGCTGGAGTTTTCTGTATATATCCCTGCCTATCGCCTCGGAGATCAGGGCCAGTGCCAGGGCGTTTTCAACGTCCCCCACCCCCATCATCTCATCACACACCGGCAGGGTGTCCAGGGGAGGGGCGTTGAACTCCAGCGGTCTCATACCGGGATAAAGCCGTTCGAACAGTCCCATCATCTGGACCGCGTGCTTCCTCTTCTCCCCCGCCAGCTGCAGGAACTCGTCGGCAAGCATTCCTTCAACGCGCCTGGCCAGCCACTCGTAGCTCTCGGCCCCGCACTTCTCGTTGCATATGGCGTAGCTGAGGAGCTCGTACCCGTTCAGGTTCTTCAGCAGAATCTCCACATCTTGTATAATACCAACATCTATCGCCATTTTCGTCACCATACATAAAATTGAAGGTTGATGTATATACGCTTTGCTTTCAAGTCTCGCGAATCCAAAACAGAAACCCATTCTTCAGCGAAGCCCGCCCACCAGAGCCCTCGTAAGGACGTGCGGGCCGCCGTCGTCAACCGGAACCCACTGCCCCTTGCCGCAGTAGCCCGGAAAATCGACCTTCAGGTCGTTCCCGATGGCGCGGATGTTTTTCAGGACGTCGAGTATGCTCCCGGACAGGGCCACATCGCGAACCATCTCCTTCACCTCGCCGTTTTCAATTACATAACCCTCCCTCGCGCCGAAGGTGAAGGTGCCGCCGGCGGTATCAACCTCGCCGCCCTTGTCGCCGACCATGTAGAGGCCGTTCTTAACCTCCTCGACCATCTCCTCAAAGCTCCAGTCGCCGGGCTCAACGTAGGTGTTGCTCATCCTCACGAGGGGCTGGTAGTTGTAGCCCTGCGCCCTCCCGTGGCCGTTCGGCTCGAGACCGAGGAGCGCGCTCGTCTCACGGTCGTTAAGGTAGTTCACCAATACCCCGTCCCGGATTATCTCGACGCGCCTCGCCCTGATGCCCTCGTCGTCGTAGGCGTAGGAGCCAAACCTGCCGGGCAGCGTCGGGTCGTCAACGACCGTGAGCTCCTCAACGGCTATTCTCTCCCCCAGCCTGCCCGCGAGTATGCTGTCGCCGTTCTTGACGGCGTCCGCCTCGGCGGCGTGACCGAGGGCCTCGTGGATGAAGACTCCGGTAAGCTCAGGGTCCATTATCACATCGAACTCGCCCGAGGGCGGCGAGCGGGCGTGGAGGAGGGAGACCGCCTTTTCCTTGATGCGGTCCGCCCACAGGGAGAAGTCTATTCCCTCCATCAGCTCCCAGCCAGCCGTCCCGCCGAAGCTCTTCCAGTAGCCCTGCATCTCGCCGTTCTCCCTGGCGGTAACCGAGAGGGCGATTCGAAGGCGAGGGGTCACCGTCTCTATCTCGCTTCCCAGGGAGTTGAAGTAGAAGGTCTCCTTGAGGCCGTCCCCGTAGTGGACGCGCCTGCTTGAGATGGCATCCCCTCTCAGAAGGGAATCGATCTCCTTCACCAGGGCGAGCTTGTCCTCGATGTCGACCTCCGTGAAGGGCTTTTTAACACCGATCACCGCCCTGTCCGTCACGGGGTCACCGAGGTAAATCTCCGATTTCCCTCTTGAGAGCCTCGCAATTTTCATTGCCGTTTTTATAGCGTCCTCCGCCCGTCTCATGTCGTTCGCGCTGGAGAAACCCCAGGCGCCGTTGAAGGCCCTCACCCCTATGCCCATCTCGGTGTTTAGGGAAAGCTCCTCAAGCTGGCCGTTCTGCATGCCGAGATGGGCTGCAGTGACACGGGTTATCCTAATCTCATAATATGGTATACCGTAACGTCCCGCCAGTTCCCCGGCCTTTCTCACCAGTTCCTCCATACGCACACCGATGGACATAAAAGGGAGTTCCTTTATATGGGTTGTCATAGAGGACGGGTATAGATGGATGAACCACAGGGTTTAAGGGTTGGCCATGGAGAGGCGTAACGAGATACTCGAAACTATCACGGACAAGCCGGGGATAACCTTCCGGGAGCTGGCAAGGGAGCTCGGGATAGGAATAGGCGACCTCCAGTACCATCTCCGAAAACTCGAGAAGGAGGGCAGGATATTCTCCAGGAAGGTGGGAAAGAGGCGCTACCTGTTCCCGAAGGGCTTTGAGGAGAAGGCGCAGAGGCTGCTCATAGCAATATCCACTGAGACCAGGAGAAGGATACTACTGCTCCTCATGGAGGGGCCGAAGAACCAGAAGGACATGGCGAGGAGCCTTGGACTCAGCCAGCCGACGGTGAGCTACCACATGAACGAACTGATAAAGCTCGGTGTCGTGACAGCGGAGAAGGAAAGCAGGAGCATCATATACACCCTCTCCTACGATCCCGAGCTGATAGCAAGGCTGATAAAGGAGTACCGGCCGAGCCTGTGGGAGAAGCTGGCCGACAACCTGATAGACCTGCTGACGAGCGTGGGTGATGGAGAATGATGGAAACCCTACTCGCTATCATGGCGCTGATCCTTGCGCTGACGCTGGCCGGGATCTCGTTCATTGCGTACAAAAAGAGCCATCTGCGTCCGGCAATGTATCTGGTAATAGCCTTCCTCCTGATGGCAATCAAAAAAACGATAGAGATGGCGAGCCTCGCGGAGTGGATAGCGCGGGACGTGGGGCTGATAGTCGGGGCCCTCGAGGTGCTCGTGCTGGCCCTGCTCGTGCTCTCCCTCTGGAGACGCTAGCGGACCACCATAACGGGCGGGTTTATGGAGCCGACGACCTCCTCCAGGAGGCTCCCTATCCTCGTTTTTCCGCTCCTCCCGTAGGCGCCCATGACCACGAGGGAGTACTGGCCGGAGTTGGCCTCCTCGAGTATCTTCTCCTTCGCCGAGCCTTCCACTATCCTGAAGGAGCAGTTAACCCCCTCCTCATGGCACAGTTCGAGGAGCGTGGTCATAAGGTGCTTTATGCTCCTCTTCATGTCGTTCCATATCTCCGCCTCGAACTTCTCCACCTGGGAAAGGTTCTCGCTGTAGAGGCCGAGGTTGAAGGCCATCGCCTTTGCCTCCCTCCTGTCGAGAACGGAGAATAGTATCACCTTGCCGTGCCTCCTCTTGGCCACCGCTATCGCATGAAGCGCCGCCTTCTGACTCCACTTCGAGCCGTCTATCAACACGAGTATCCTCATAACTCACACCCCGATGTACCTTATCCAGAGCAATCCCAGGCCGACGGTGACGGTGACGAGCATTATGACCAGTCCAACCTTGAGGAAGTCCATGAAGGTTATTCTGACACCCTCCCTGGCGGCTATACCAAGCACAACGACGTTGGCGCTCGCACCTATGGCCGTTCCGTTCCCTCCAAGACAGGCACCGAGCGAGAGCGCCCACCAGAGGGGATAGACGTCCATGGTACTCCCCATCGCCTTTATGAGGGGAATCATCGCCGCAGTCAGGGGAATGTTGTCCACTACGGCGGACGCTATTGCAGAGAACCAGGTTATTATGACGAGCGCCTCCCAGGTATTGCTTATGTAGCCGGTTATCCAGCGGGCGATGCCGTCGATGACGCCGGTCTCAACGAGCGCCCCCACCAGTATGAAGAGCCCCATGAAGAAGAATATCGCCGTCCACTCAATCTTTTCCAGTATCGACTCCGGGTCCATTCCGCTCCAGAGGAGGAGCACCGATGCCCCCACCAGGGCGACCACTGCCGGGGGAATATCAAGCCTGTCGTGAACGAAGAAGAGCAGAATAACCCCGACTATGACGATGACCGACTTCCGGAACAGGGAGTAGTCCCTTATCGCATCCTCCCCGCTCAGCTCTTCAAGGGTCGAGAGGATTTTTTCCCTTTTGGAGTCGCTTATCCTCATCGCCCCACGGTAGAACAGGTATATCATCCCGAGGGAGACGAAGAGATCCACCAGTGCTATCGGCCCCATGTTGAGGAGGAACTCGTTGAAGCTTAACCCCGCGGCAGAGCCTATCATTATGTTGGGGGGATCTCCTATGAGGGTGGCGGTTCCGCCGATGTTCGAGGCGAAAACCTCCGCCAGGAGAAATGGAACTGGATTGATATCCATGAGGCGCGTTATATAGAGGAGCATCGGGGTCAGAAGTAAGACTGTTGTGACATTATCAAGAACGGAGCTTATGACCGCCGTGACGACGGAGAACAGGAGGAGCACCTTCATCGGGTTCCCCCGGGCAAACTTGGCGGTTTTTATGGCTATGAACTCGAACAGCCCGCTTTCCTTGGCGGTGTTCACGATTATCATCATCCCTATGAGAAGCAGGAGCGTTCCAAGGTCGAGGTGCTCTGAGACTGCCTCCCAGGGGACTATTCCGAGCAAAAGAACCAGCGCTGCGCCGAACAGGGCCGCCACCGTTCTGTGAACTCTCTCGCTGATTATCATTGCGTAGGTTACGAGGAACACAACCACTGCGATTCCGGTCATCACTGCCTGCTCCATCGCCACCACCCTCAGTAAACCAGGACGGGTTTATCAAGGTGCTGAACGATCTTAAGGACTATGGGGCTTACGGGAGATGTTTTCGTGACCTCGGAGCCGTAGCTCCTTGATACCACGAGAAGGTCAAAGCCCTCCCCCACAAGTCCTATCACGTCGTCCGCCTTGCTCCCTATGAAGTACCTCCGCTCGACGCGAAGTCCCAGCTCTTCAAGCCTCGGGGCTATCCTTGCCAGCATCCCCTCGGCGAACTCTATCTTTGCGTTCTTGAGCTTCTCGGCCTCCATCTTACCCAGGGTCTGCTCGATGAGGGAGAGAGTCCGCTTCTCGGAGATGTAAACCAGAGTCACCGAGGCCCCCAGGTAAGCGCTCAGCGTTTCGTACAGTTCCTCCGGAATCTCGCCGGAGAACCTGTCGATGGGCATCAGTATAGAGTTAACCTCCGGGAGAACGAATTCCTCCGGCAGGAGGAGAAACTCACGGTAGCGCCTTGAAATCTCCTCGTACCTGTCTCCCGCGATGTTCTTGAACTTGCGGTTTATCAGCGAGCTGAACAGGCCCATTAGACCCACCACTCAACCAGTAGAAGGCACAGTTTAAAAATTTGTCCTCAAACTACGGCGCCGGTTTATAAGAAAATTGAACCAAAAGAGCTTTATTAAGTCAGAACGACCTAAAAAACGGGTGAGAGAGATGAAAAGAGCCATTTCAATGCTTGTCATAGCCCTGCTGATTCTGCCGTTCGCAGGATTTGCAGCGGCCCAGTGTCCAGGAGAGGGACACACGGTTGTTTTAAAAGCACCTGCAGTCTCAAAGACTTCCAACGGAGAACTCATTGGAGTGGCCACGGACTTCGTGATAACAGTCGCGCCTGGAACGGGACACGTCTACGTGGAGACCTGGCCCCTCGCGGAGGTAGACATGCAGGCCAGCGCGAGGCTTGCCGCCCAGATAGCGGGCAAGGTTCTCGGTGTGGATATGAACAAGTACGACGTGTTCATTCAGATAAAAGCCGATTCTCCGATCATCGGTGGACCATCTGCCGGTGGAACCATGACCGTCGGAATAATAGCTGCCCTTGAGGGATGGAAGGTCAATCCAAAGGTCATGATGACGGGAATGATAAACCCGGACGGCACCATCGGCCCGGTCGGAGGAATACTGGAGAAGGCATCCGCCGCCCACGACGTCGGGGCCACCGTGTTCCTCATCCCAGAGGGACAGCGGGTTCAGTACGTCCAGGAGACCCAGAAGAAGGAGATAGGGGGCATAGTGGAGATAAACACCCAGACGAAGAAGGTGGACGTGGTAGATTACGCGAAAGAGCGCTGGGGCCTGACTGTTGTTGAGATAAAGGACGTATACGACGCCGTCTATTACTTCACCGGGCACAGGATACCGAGGCCCGAGGCTCCGTCATACGTCAGCGTCGATACGTCGTTCCTCAGAGACGACGCCCTGAGCGATTACGACAACACCACAGCATACTACAGGGAGACCCTCCGGAAGCTCAAGGACAGCAACGTGGGCTACGCGACGTACACCACGCTTATGGAGGCCCTGAACCAGGCCAGCGCGGTTCTCAACCAGTCAAAGGAAGCGATCGACGATGGCATGTACTACACCGCACTCAGCAAGGACTTCCAGGCAAGGATAATGATACGGCACGTTGACTGGTACCTGGACGTGAAGTCGCAGGACGATGTTCAGAGGCTCCTTAAGACCACAGGTAACCAGATAAACGCGTCGGAGAGCATAGTTTCCGGAATAACCATAAAAGGCATCACGATGCTCCAGGCAGTGGCGGCCGCAGAGGAGAGGGTTGAAGAGGCCAAAGGGTTGCTTGATGAGGCGTGGAAGTACTACTACAGCGGCGACTACTGGGACGCCGTGGGGGATGCGGCATACGCCTACGAGAGGGCCAGAACCGCGGAGCTATGGGCACACCTCGGAGAGAGGTTCGCAGGGAGGGACGAAATAAGCAGAGAGGTCGTCAAGGCCACGGCGAGGGACTACATCGACGAGTCCAACCTCATCGTGACATACATAGAGTCGATGTACGGCACCGTCGGGGGTGACCTGAGTCAGAGCATCCAGCAGGCGGAGCAGTACTACGAGGACGGCAAGTACTCTGCGGCGCTGTTCACGGCGATGGAGGCGCGCGTGAGGGCCCAGGTCTTCCTCGACACGCTGGGTATAGACAACCAGAGCGTGCTTATGGATAAGATGAAGGCGATGAAGACCGATGCCAAAACCGCCATCGGGGTGGCCCAGAGCCAGGGCGTCACGCCCATCCTTGCGATGGCCTACTACGAGTTCGCAGAGAGCTACGAGAAGAGCGCCGAGGAAAACGGAAGTATCGACGATATGCAGACCGCGATGATATTCTACCAGTACGCCAGGGAAACCGCCGGCCTCTTCCTAAGTGCACCGTCCCAGCAGACACCGCTGCCCCAGGACAACTCAACCGGCGTGCCCCAGATAATCATACCCACAGACACGTCCACTCCGGCGGAGGGCTCCTCCAGTGCCCAATCGGGGGGGACGTCCGAGGGACTCCCCACCGCGGCCCTGGCGGTAGCGGCGTTGGGAGCGTTCATGGTAGGTGCCCTTGTTGGAAGAAAGCTCTGAGTTCGCCCAGGACGCCTCTGCCCCACTTTTTTATGTCTTTAAACCAGCGCCTTCAGGAATTCAACGTAGACCCGTTTCACCCTCTTCAGGGATTCAACGCTCACCCATTCGTCGCTTCCGTGCCAGTTGCCGCCGACCGGCCCGTAAACCAGCGTCGGCTTGTTGAGATAGGTCCCAAAGTAATTGAAGTCCCCCACGCTCCTGCCGTAGATTATCTCCGGCTCCCCGCCGAGTACCGTTCGATGAACGGACTTGAAGATGTTCACAAAGCGGTCGTTCTCCCTGACGGCGTAGGGGAGCATATCCGGCGTCGGCCTCTCAAACTTCGAGACCCTGATGTCCCCCTTCAGCTTCACCCTCTCCGCAAGGTTGAGAAGCTCGGAGCTAACCCTATCCCAGTCCTCACCGATAACCACGTGTCTGTCTATTATCGCCCTGGCGTAGTCCGGGACGCTCAGGCCATCGGCGGAGCCCTCAATGCGGAGGGTGCAGTATGAGCCAGCGCCGAGCTTCCGGTGGTTCCTGAAGCGTATCTTCCAGAGGGAGCCGACGAACCTTCCCAGCTCCTCTATGGCGTTGAGTCCCTCGTACGGCCTCGCCGCGTGGGCCTTCTTCCCGAAGACCTCCACCTGAACAACGAAGCGTCCCCTCGCACCGAGCATGAGCCTCTCGTTCGTCGGCTCGGCGACGAGAACAACATCCGCCCTGTCCAGCTTTCCGCTTCGTATAAGCTCCCATGCACCCCTGGAGTAGCCCTCCTCATCAACGACCGCGGTGAAGATTACGGTGGGCCGCTCCTTTCGGGGAAGCTCCGCCATCTCGACGAACGCGGACAGGAGCGCCGCGAG
Organism: Thermococcus sp. JdF3; assembly: GCF_012027495.1. NCBI lineage: Archaea > Methanobacteriati > Methanobacteriota > Thermococci > Thermococcales > Thermococcaceae > Thermococcus > Thermococcus sp. JdF3. The sequence continues at coordinate 51,470 of NZ_SNUK01000007.1, forward strand.
ACCCGCCTTCATGTCCGCACTGCCCAGGCCGTAGAAGCGGTCGCCCTCCAGCTCTCCGTAGGGGTTCTTTGTCCAGCCGGGGGACAGGTTGACGGTATCCATGTGACCGTTAAGAACGACCGTATGGCCCCTGCCGGGGAGATGGGCTATAACATTGCTCCCAAAGCCCTCCACCGGAAGGAGTTCAACCTCAAGGCCATGCTCCTCGAGAAACGAAGCTATGAATTTGGATATCTCCTCCTCTTTCCCAAACGGGGAGCTTATGGACACCAGTTCCTTCAGGAGATCAAATTCCATATAACCCTCACCGAATGATAAAAACGACAAAGCACTTAAGTAATTTTCCCCAATAGCTCTGAACAAAATTTGACTAAGGTCCCAGTTTTTTTCAATAAATGCCAAAGGAATCCCTGAATTCCACGGGAAAGGATTATACATCTATCAAGACGAGTACTAAGCCCACAGCACTCACGAACGGATGTGTCTCCGTTCAATATGCTCTCTCATGAAACGTAGATGCAGCAGGTGAAACCAGAAACGGTGAATGTACAAAGAACAGGAAGTTTGTTTTCTGGTGGACCGGGCGGGATTTGAACCCGCGGCCTCCGCCTTGCGAGGGCGGCGCTCATACCAGGCTGAGCTACCGGCCCACACCCGGTATTAGGAACCGGCCCGGGGTTTAAAAGCTTTTGGTTCCCCCGGCTTCTTTCGTTTCCATATTTATGTCAAAGACCCAAAACCACCAAAGCCCTTTTAACTTACACATGCCAACAAACACCGGTGGTGGGATGGACCCCCTAACGTTTCACAGGGACAACTTCATAGGGAACGGAAAGGTAGAGGTAATACCCAAGGTTCCCCTCACGGGGGAGAGCCTCAGCCTCGCTTACACACCGGGCGTAGCGGAGGTTTCGCGAAGGATACGAGAAAACCCCAAGGACGTCTTTGAATACACCAACCGCGGAAACACGATAGCCGTCGTGAGCGATGGAACGCGTGTCCTGGGCCTCGGAGATACAGGGCCCCTCGGGGCACTCCCGGTCATGGAGGGGAAAGCTTTGCTCTTCAAGGCCTTCGGGGGAGTTGATGCCTTTCCGCTTGTTTTAGCAGAAAAAGACCCCGAGCGCTTCATAGAAGTCGTTAAGGCCGTCTCGCCCTCTTTCGGCGGGATCAACCTTGAGGACATCTCCTCCCCGAAATGCTTCTACGTCCTTGAGAGGCTGAGAAAAGAGCTCGAAATTCCCGTCTTCCACGACGACCAGCAGGGGACCGCGAGCGTCGTTTTAGCGGCACTGATAAATTCGCTGAAGGTGGTCGGAAAGAAGCCCGACGAGATCACGGTCGCGCTCTTCGGGGCGGGGGCAGCGGGGTTCGCCACCCTCAGACTGATCACGAAGGCCGGAGTGCCCCCCGGAAACGTCCGCGTTGTCGAGCTTGTGAAAAGGGAGCCAAGGATTCTGACACCGGACCTTCCGATTGAGGAGCTTTTCCCCTACCGCGGTGGGCTTCTTGAAAAGACCAACGCCGAGGGTGTTGAGGGAGGTCCGGAGGAGGCGCTGAAGGGTGCGGACGTTCTAATCTCCTTCACGAGGCCCGGGCCGGGCGTCATAAAGCCAGAGTGGATTGAGAGGATGGCCGACGACGCGATAGTATTCCCGCTCGCCAATCCAACGCCGGAGATACTCCCAGAGGATGCCAAAAAGGCTGGCGCAAGGATAGTGGCCACCGGCAGAAGCGACTACCCGAACCAGGTGAACAACCTGCTCGGATTTCCGGCGATTTTCAGGGGAGCCCTCGACGTGAGGGCCAGAACCATAACGGACGGGATGGTCATCGCCGCCGCAACGGCCATGGCGGAAACAATCGAACCCAACGAGAACGAGATAATCCCCTCCCCGTTCCACCCCGATGTCCACCCGAGGGTCGCGAGGGCGGTTGCCGAGGAAGCGATGCGCGAAAACGTTGCAGGGATACGCGTGCGCGGGGAAGAGGTGGAGGAGAGACTGAGGCGCTGGAGGGAGTTCTACGAGCGGGAGATAGCGCCCCTCAACGACCGTAGAGGGAGCTACCGTTAGCGTCTATCGCCACCAGCAGCGGGAAATCCTCGACTTCGAGAACCCACACCGCCTCCGGCGTGCCAAGCTCGTCGAGCCAGAGCACCCCCCTGACTTTCTTTATGCTCTTCGCCGCGAGGGAGCCAGCTCCACCTGTGAAGGCGAAGTAGACGGCCCGGCCTTTAAAGGGCGCCGGGTTCATCCCTCCCTTTCCGATTATCCCGCGGACGCCGAGGGAGAGAATCCCCTCCAGGTAGCGGTTCATCCTCGCGCTGGTAGTGGGGCCGGCAGAGACGACCTCATAACCCCCATCACCGTTTCTCACCACGGGCCCGCAGTGATATATCACCGCGCCCTCAAAGTCGAGGGGAAGCTCTCCTTTCTCAGCCAGCTCAAGGATTTTCCTGTGTGCCGAATCCCTGGCGGTGTAAACCGTCCCGGAGAGGTGAACCACGTCGCCGGCCCTGAGAGTCAGGACGTCCTCTTCACCCAGAGGAGTTCTCAGCCTCACTGCCACACGTCAACCCTCCCATCCGGCTCTATCCTGAGGAAAGCCCTCCTGTTGGCCCAGCACTGGACTATCAAACCGACCGGAAAGCTCGCGGGGTGCCTGTGGGCGACCTCGATTTTGACGTCCAGCGCGGTGGTTCTGCCCCCCATGCCCATAGGGCCCATTCCGAGGGAGTTGACATCCTCCAGGAGCTCAGCCTCGATTTCTGCTATTCTACCGTCGGGATTCCTCTCCCCAACCCTCCTGAGCAGAGCCCTCTTGGCCAGACTCAGCGAGAGGTCCGCGCCCCCGCCCACACCTATCCCCAGTATCACCGGCGGACACGGCTTGCCACCGCATTCCCTGACCCGTTCAAGGACGAAGCGCTTCACCCCCTCCCATCCCTCGCCGGGGGTTAGCATCGCGAGGGCGGAGCAGTTCTCGCTGCCGCCCCCCTTGGGGAGGACGGCTATCTCGATTTCGCTCCCTTCAACAAGCTCCCAGTGAACCACCGGAACAAACCGGCCGGTGTTGTCCCCGGAGTTCTTCCCGTTCAGAACATCGACGGCGTTGGGCCTGAGCGGAACCTCCCGCGTCGCCCTCCTCGTCGCTTCGACTATCGCCCCCTCCAGCCCGCGAAGGTAAGGACTCTCAACCCCTGCCCTCACGAAGAATGTGAGCGTCCCCGTGTCCTGGCAGACGGGGATCGAGCCATCCCTCCCAATTTCTACGGCCTTCAGGATGTTTTCGAGGTTGAAACGCGCCACCTCGCTCTCCTCAAACTCGTAGGCCTTTCTGAGAGCAGAAATAACGTCGTCCGGGATCCTCGTGACGGCCAACCTTATCGCCTCAACGATGGCATCGACAAGCAATTGGCATTCACCTGTCTAAATATTCGGGTCTTGATTAAAAAGTTTGACGTGGGAATTTAAAAGCCATCTCCACAAGGGAACCGCCTCGACCTTCAGCCCGTTCTCTACTATTTCATCGGAGTAGTCCCACGTCACCAGCGTCCCCCTGTTCACACCAAACAGTTTCATAACCCTGAAAAGGTTCTCCACCTCCCTTGAAGCTACTTCATCCTCACTTGAGGCATACGTAACCTGTATGAGTTCGGTCTCCCCTTTATCCCTCACAACAAAGTCCACCTCGCCCTTAGTGTCCCGATAATGGTAGAGTTCAACACTGTGTCTCTTGTAATATTTGAACCGTAGGAGTTCAATGAAAACTGCGTTCTCCATGAGCCTACCGATGTTTTCCGAAACCTTTGGCAGGACCGCGTTGAGCATTCCCGTGTCAACTGCGTAGACCTTCTTATCGCTCCTCACAACTTCTTTGGGCTTGAAGGAGAACTTGGGAAGCTCAAAAATCAGGTAGGCAGATTCAAGGTACTCGACGTAGTTCTTCACCGTCTCGATGTTACCGATTCCGAGGGCGTTCTTTGTCTTGCTGTATGTAAATCGTCCGGCGAAGTTCGAGAAGAGGTAGAAGGCGACCTCCTTCAGCTCACGGACGTTTCTGAGGCCGTAGCGGACTATGACGTCCCTCGTGATGATATCGTTGTAGAGATTTATGAGGTACTCCCTGCCGAAGTGCAGAGCCTCCGGGAAGCCACCGCGCTCGATGTACTCCGTTAGGGCCCTCTTTATCAGAGCCTCGTCCTTCGTTATCTTAACATCCGGCTCAATTTCCCGGTACGTTAAAAACTCCCTGAACGAAAACGGCAGGAGTGTATAGCCCAGGTATCTTCCAGTCAGATACGTTGCGAACTCCCGTGAAAGAAGCCGGGCATTGCTTCCCGTTACATTTTTCTCTTCTCAAGCCTCGCCGTTCACGGCGGGGATGCAATAATCAACCCAACCGGTCCTTCAGCAGGAAAGCAACACTTTTTTAAAGCTTAAAATTCATACCATACTTTGAAATGAAGCGTTCGGTGACGGTCAAACTCCAACCCTCCAAAGAGCAAGAGGAGAAACTCCATCAGTTAACAGACCTTGGGGCCAAAGTCTGGAACAGGGTAAACTACCTCAGGCGGCAACAGTTCTTCCAAGGGCAAATCGTGGACTTTAACACGACGGAAAAAACCGTTTATGAGGAGTTTAAGAAGGAAATCGGCTCTGCAACAGTCCAGCAAATTTGCAGAAAGAATGCGGAAGCTTGGAGAAGCTTCTTCACCCTTGCAAGAAAGAAGCGGAATGGTGAACTCCCCGAATGGCTTAAGCCAAAGCCACCGAACTACCTGAAGGAATGCGAGAAGAGGAAACCCTTCATAATCCTCAGGAACGACCAGTACAGGATTGAAGGGAACAGGTTAATCCTCAAAGGCCTTGGCAAGTTCAAACGCTTGGAAATCCAGTTCAAGGGTAGAATACACTTGAAGGGCAGGCAGGGACGCTTAGAGATAACTTACGACGAGGTAAGGCGGAAGTGGTATGCCCACATCAGCTTCACTGTGAAGGAAAAGCTTGAGAGTGAGGAGTGGGTTAATCTTCCAAGAAAACCAAAGGGGAACCTCTCAGCGGGGATTGACTTGGGAGTGAACAATTTAATGGCCGTTTACGTGGAAAGCGGAGAAAGTTTCCTCGTGAACGGAAGACCCTTGAAGTCAATAGCTTTTTACTGGCAAAAGAAAATAGCTGATTACCAGTCAAAACTCAATAAAAGTGGCCAGAAGACGAGTAGAAAATTCAGGAGAATGCACGGGAAGGCGAAACTCCAGGCGAAGCATTACATCAACACTGTCATGAGACAGACGGTTAAGAGGCTTTATGATTTGGGTGTTTCCACAATTATCGTTGGTTATCCCAAGGGCATAGCCCAAAACTCTGATAAGGGTAAGAAGCAGAATTTTATCCTCTCTCACGTGTGGCGGTTTAACACGGTCATTAAACGCTTGAAGGAAGTGGCTGAGGAGTATGGTATTCAGGTTGTTGTGGTCAATGAGGCCTTCACCTCAAAGACCTGTCCCGTTTGCGGGAAGCCCCACGAGGGGGCGAGGTTCGTCAGGGGATTATTTAAGTGTCCCGCAACGGGGCTTACCTTCAACGCCGACCTCGTTGGAGCCTTCAACATTTTGAAAAAGGTTGCCAAAACGATAACCCCGAATCTGGGCGGTTTGTTCGCCCAAAGGAGGGGTAACTGGCCGGAGGCCCGGCCAGAGGGGCTGAAAGCCCGCTTTGAGTTGGGCTTTAGTGAAGCCCCTCAAACCTCCCCTCCAATGGCGAGGGGTTAATTCACTGGAACCCTCGCCCCTCACGGCAGGGAGGAGGTCAGCACCGTTGGATAGTCGTCCCTAAGAACCGAAACCATCCTCTCCCAGCCCTCGACTTCCTGAACCTCGTCAAGAACCACGTAATCAAACTCACCAAAAAGCTCGTAACCTGCCTGCATAAGCCTCCTATAGTCCCCAATCGCGAAACCCGCCATCGCAGGATCCTCAAAGTTCACGTACAGTGGTCTGCCGGGAAGGGTCGCCGAGAGAACAGATTTTCCGGAGCGCCTCGGCCCGGTTATTATGTGAGCCGTTGGGCTGAAGTTAGCAAGAATCCTCCCCTTCAGCTCTCTCCCGACGATGTTCTCCCGCTCAAGCTTCCTGCTCAGGGTATCCCACTGATCAGCCAGCACCCTCTTAAGTTCCTCAACGTTCATAGGACAAACTAGTTCAAACTCCCTATAAAGTTTACCACTATACTGGCAAACTTCTCATCAAAATCGTACCACCATACTGGTAAACTTTTCCAGCGAACTTTACCAGTATGCTGGTAAAGGTTTGCGAGAAGTTGAAGATGAACTAAAGGGAAGAAGGGCATCAGCCCTTCAGAACCTCGACTATCTGCTCCGCGACCTGAACACCTGCCCTCATCTGGGCCTCGACGGTCGAGGCGCCGATGTGGGGGGTCAGGACAACGTTGTCAAGCTTGGTGAGCGGGTGGTCGGCCGGGAGCGGCTCCTCCTCGAAGACGTCGAGGCCGGCACCGGCGATCCAGCCCTCCTGGAGGGCTTTGACAAGTGCATCGGTGTCAACGACGGCGCCCCTAGCCGCGTTGATAAGTATTGCGGTGGACTTCATCAGCCTAAGCCTCTCCTCGTTTATTAGGTGGTGGGTAGCTTCGATGAGGGGAACGTGGAGGGTGACAACGTCGCTCTCCCTGAGGAGGTCCTCAAGGGAGGCGAAGGTTCCACCGACTTCCCTGGCCCTCTCTTCGTTCGGATAGGGGTCGTAGAGCAGGACGTTCATGCCGAGGGCGCGGGCTATCTTGGCGACCTCGTAGCCTATCCTTCCAAAGCCAACAACCCCAAGGGTCTTGCCCTCAAGCTCGATTCCCATGGCCTGCTTCTTGGCCCAGGTTCCCTCGCGCATCTTCCTGTCGGCAAAGGCAACCTTCCTGGCCACGTTGAACATAAGCGCAACGGCGAGTTCGGCGACGCTCCTGCTCGAGGCGCCGGGACTGTTCACGACCTTTATTCCGCGCTCCTTGGCGGCCTCAAGATCGATGTTGTCCAGACCGACGCCCGCCCTTCCTATGACCCTGAGCTTCGGGGCGGCCTCGATGACCTTTCTCGTCACCTTCGGCTTGCTCCTGACTATTATAGCCTCAACGTCCCCGACGAGCTCCAGAAGGCGGGCCTCATCGGGATACTCCTCAAAAACAACGTCAAAACCGGCATTCTTTAAAACCTCAATCGCCTTCTCGTGCAGCGGTGCCGCAACCAAAACCTTCACCATTTCCATCACCTCATCCTCTTCTCTTTATCGCCATGAGCATGACCTGATCCGACGCGTCCTCGGCGCGGTCGGCTATGTCTCCTATCTTCGTCAGTATCTGGTTCCAGACGAGCTTTGCGTAGGTCGTAACGGTCTCGCTCTCAAAAACCTTGCCCTTGACGTCGTACTCAACCTCGTCGGCTATCTCCTCGGCATCCTCCACGGCCTTGGCCAGCTCTATCGCCCTGTCAACGTCCGAGTTCATAGCGTTCACCGCCTGAACGAGAACCCCGTAGGTCTCAACGGCGGACTCCACGAGCCTCATGATCTCGGCCCTCAGCTCCTTCGGAACCTTCGGCTTGGCCAGTATGAGGGTGTGGGCCGCGCTCTCGGCGGCATCGGCGACCTGGTCGATGAGCTCGCTCAGCCTTACGTAGTCCCCCCTGTTGGCGGGCAGAAAGGCGCCCTCGTAGAGCATGGTCTCTATGCCCCTCCTGAGAGTGTCGGCCTTGCTCTCCAGCTGGTCAACCTCCCTCTCAAAGGCCCTGGCCCTGTCAAAGTCACCGTTGAGGTAAGCATCAACCAGCTCCCTGAAGGCAACGAGGGACTCGCTGACGACCTCAAGGTGCTCGTCTATGGCTTCAAAAACGCTGCTCTCCTTACCCCCGAATATGGGCATCTTCGACCCCTCCAGTCTAAACTTCACCGCCCGGTTTATTTAGATTTTCCCTGGCTTTGATCAGGGCCCACAAAAGCTCGTTTCTGGGGGCCTCCAGACCTACGGAGTGTGCGTACTCCACTATCTTTCCATGGATGTAGTCCACCTCTGTCCTCTTACCGCGCCGTATATCCTGGAGCGTTGAGTTGTAGTTCTCCCGCGTCCGCTCTATCGTATCCCAGAGGAGCTCCAGGGGGTGTATTTCGAACTCCACACCCAGCTTCTGGGCCACGAGGCACCCCTCGCGCGCCAGGTCCACGGACACCGCTTCGAGATAGGGGTCATCCTTCAGCGCACCGTTCTTCACTCCCAGAACAGTTCCAAGACCGTTGATGACGGAGTTGACTATGGCCTTCGCCCACTTCCAGCCGATAACGTGCTCCGTAACGGACGTTTCAAGGCCCGCAGCTCTGAAAACTTCGGCCACTCTTTCCACGAAGGGATCAGCCCCCGTCGGGTACCTCCCAATAACCGTGAGTCCGCGCCCGGTCCAGCGCACGTGGCCCCACTCAACGAGCATGGCACCGTTCGTGGTCACCCCGCCGATGACCTTTCCTGTCACCTTAAGGGCCAGCTCCTCGTTGCCGAGGCCGTTCTGCACGCTGAGTATCCACGTATCCGGCCCTATGCATCCCCTGGCGCACTCCAGGGCTACCTTCGTAGAGTACGACTTCGTGGCCAGAATCAGCAGGTCCGGCGGCTCATCTGGGGCGGTGAGGCTGGCCAGGGGATGAACCGTGAACTCCTCAACCCCCGAGACGTGCAGACCGTTCTCGTTTATCGCCCTGACCTGGTTCTCCCTTCCAATCAGGGTGACCTCGTTCCCCGCCCGCGAGAGGAGCGCGCCAAAAAGAGAGCCTATGCTTCCGGCCCCGAGCACGTAAATCTTCATCCCACCACCGCAACCGTTTAAAGCCCTACCCTTAAAGCGTTACCGATGGGATTATGTTGAGCGTTGAGAAGTTCCGGATAGCTGACAGAGACGTCTGGATAGCTGTGCTTTTTGAGGACGGGATTCAGGGGATAACCTTCGCTCTGGATGGGGAGCAGTTCGAGAGGAACCTCGACCGCCTCACGGGCTTTCTGAGGAGAAGGGGTGTGGACATCAGTACCGGACGCGGAAGGTCGGACTACCCCACCCTCGTCAGGGACGTCATCATCGGCAGGGTGGGCAACGCCGAAATTCTACCGGAGCTCTCCTTTGAGGGCGTAACGGCCTTTGAAAGGAGGGTTTACGAGTGGCTCACGAAAAACGTTAAAAGAGGGAGTGTTATAACGTATGGTGGCCTTGCCAGGGCCATTGGTACTTCACCGCGGGCCATAGGCGGGGCGATGAGGAGGAACCCCTACCCCATCGTTGTTCCCTGTCATCGCGTCGTTGCCCACGACGGCATCGGCTACTACACGCCACGACTGGACGAAAAGGTCTTCCTGCTCAAAATCGAGGGGGTGGAAGAATGGACAAGCTCAAAGCGTACCTGATCGGTTTCCTGATAGCGGTTGTAGCGATAGCCGCTGGAATAGTCTGGTACGGCGGCTGGAAGCTGCTGCTCCAGGTGATACTCACCCTCGGCTTCCTCGGCGTCACTCTGATGCTGCTCTTCTTCACAGGGCTCACGCTTTACGCCGAAAGCTGGAAGTACGGGGCGATACTCGCGATATTCACCGCTGTGAGCGGCTACGGCCTCTACCTGAGCGCCACTTGGCGGAGCCTCAACGTCGTCGCCGGAATAATCGTCTTCTTCATAGCGATCGTCGCCTTTGGAATCTGGTACATCAGCGAACCCGACCTCGGTCTCGCGGACCGCTTCCGTTCGGCCGAAAAGCTGGAGCGGGCGGGCAAGTACAAAGCTGCAGCAAGGAAGTACGAGAAGGCCGGGAACTACCTGAAGGCGGCCGAGATGTACGAGAAGCTCGGCTGGATGGAGAGCGCCGCCTGGGCCTACGAAAAGGCCGGGAAGTACGAGAAGGCCGCGGAGATATACGAGGCCCTCTACGACAAGGAAAAGGACACCTACTACCTGAAGGAGGCCCACGAGTACTGGAAGAAGGCCGGAAACATGGAACGGGCCGCCAAAGCCCTCGAGCGCTACGCCGAGGAGGAGCCCTGGTTCTGGGAAGACGTGGCAAAGCTCTACGAGGAGCTGGGCAACGAGGAGAAGGCCAGGGAAGCATGGGAGAGGGCCCTGGAGTACTACCAGAAGGAGGCCGGGGAGGAGGGCGTCTTTTACGAGGACGTCGGTAACATCGCCAGGAGGCTCGGGAAGGAGGAGCTCGCCAGGGAAGCCTACGAGAAGTTCCTAGAGTACTGCCTGAAGGAGGCCGAGGAAGACCCGATGTGGTGGAAGCACGTCGCCGAGGCGTACGACTACCTGGGCGAGAAGGAGAAGGCGGAAGAGGCCAGAAAGAAGTACGAGGAGTACAGGCAGAAGATCATGAAAGCCAACGAGGAAACCTCGAATTTTCCGGGGGAGAAGAAGGAGTAATCCCTGACTAGTACACCTCTCCCGTTTCCTCCAATTCCTCGAGTTCTTTCGCTATTTCCCTCTCCATTCTCTCCGCGTACCTCTCCATCCAGTCGAAGAAGAACCAGGCTGCGAGGATGGGCAGGGCTATTGCCAAGAAGCCAAATACAATCTGAAAGTCCGCGGGAACGGTCCGGGGGATGTACGGCATGCTCTCCCGGGAAGGATTTCGCGGGGCACCCAAAAACCTTGCCAACCTTTTTAAAATCCGGGGATAACTCTCCCCAGGTGGTAGCGATGATGGGGATGAACCCGCGGCAGATGAAGAAGCTCATGCGCCAGATGGGCATCAAGATGGAGGAGCTCGAGGGGGTTGAGGAAGTCATAATCAGGATGGAGAACAAGGAGATAGTCCTCAAGGAGCCAGTCATTACGATAATAACCGCGCAAGGCGAGAAGAGCTATCAGATCGTCCCGGGAAGTGAGGAGGTCAGGGCCATCGTAAGGGTCTCGGAGGAGGACGTCCAGCTCGTCATGGAGCAGGCCGGCGTCGATTACGAGACAGCAAAAAAGGCCCTCGAAGAGGCAAACGGCGACCTGGCGGAGGCCATACTGAAGCTGACTGAGGAATGAGTCAGACCAAAGAAGAGAACAAAACGAAAACGTCGAGGTTCACTCCTCTCCCTTCTCCTTCTGGAAGGTCTCTATGGCCTTCATGAGCGGTATGAGGTGCATCAGGGCAGGACCACCGGCCATGAGAACCGCAACGAGGCCCGCCTCGATAAGCTCCTCTGGCTTGGCACCGGCGGCGAGGGCCTTCTGGGTGTGGAGATAGATGCACCACTCGCAGCCCTGGGCTATGCCGAGGGCGAGGGCTATGAGCTCCTTTTCCCTAGTGGTCAGGGCCTTGTTGTCGAGGGTCTCCCTGAGAAACCTCGAGAAGGCCGATATCTCCTTCGGGTGCTGTTTACCCAGCCTGTCGAGGAGCTCCTCTATCTCCCCAAGTTTGACGTTAACATCGTCGTAATCCATAGGGCTCACCATATAAAGCTAAAAAAGGACTATCTTAAAGGCATTTCCAAAACGAAAGGTTCAGAACTAGGTGTGGACCACAACACCTCTCTGACGGAGGCGGAGGATGTCATCAATGACGTCTATGAGGGAAGCGATTATCTCATCGTACTTCCCGCCATCCATACCGTACACTGTTTTAAGCCGGTCTTTAAGCTCGAAAAGCAACTCCTCATCCAGATCCATGAGCCGCTGGGCCTCCCTGGCGAGGAATCTAAGCACAACCCCCCTGGCATCGTCCCGCTCAAGGAGCTGAAACATGACACCCATTGTTGACCTCAGGAAGGCATCATCCTGAACCTTATCGGTGATTCTGGAGAGGAGTTCCAGCGCACCCTCTATATCTCGTGGATGGGCAGATTTAAGGAGCACGTTAAGGAGGGACGCGAAAAACTTCTGGGTTCCCGGGTAAAGCGTGTAGATATCCGCCAGAACCTCCGCAGCGGTTTCCCTGGCCCACGGGTTTTTGCTCTTCAGAAACTCCCCCAGGACGGGCAGTATGCTGTAGGCATCGGAGGGGGTCAGGTACTGGGTAAGTCTGGAGACTATCCACAGGGCGTCCATTCTTCTGGTGTAGTCCTCGTCCTCCAGCATCCCGAGAACCCGGCCCATAACCTCCGGATCCATCTTGGCGAGTTCAGCCACGATCTCGGGTTTTCCAGCATCGAGAAGCCGGTCGATGTCTTTCGCGCTGTACTGACTGGCAGTCATGCTCTTTGTAAGGTCCTCGGTGTCCTTTATGGCATTATCAACACCCGCCGACTTCTCAAGCTTTTCGAGGACCTGGGCCGCACGGATACCGAGTTTAACGTCTCCCCTGAGCCGTTTAATGCCGTTGATGGCCTTCAACTTATTTCTCATGCTGAGCTTGTCGGAGCGAGACAGAAGTCTGTCCATGGACATAACCGCCCTCTCGACAACGTATGGGTCTGGATGAGAAAGAAGGTCCGCCATCTTATCGAATACCTCGTTTAAAACCTTGGTGTCTTCAGTCTTGCTGGCCATCTCGGTCAGGGCAGTTATCGCGGCACCCTGGACTTCACGCTTTTTGCTTGAGCCTATGAGGGAGAACAGCCAGCCTATCAAACGATAGGCCAGCTTTGCAAACTTTGCACCCACCTTACCCAGGCCCTCTGAGGCGTATTCACTGAGTATCGGAATGCCTGATTTGATGACATCCATAAGCGCATCTGTGATTCTACCGTACTCCTCCTCGGTAAGCTGACCCCGCTCAAGAAGGGCGTTCAGAACCTCCAGCGCCTTGAGGGCAACCCTCTCATTACCGTCTCTGGTCAGGGAGATTATTCCATCCAGTGCGGCGGAGAGCCGACTCTGGGAGAGTCCATCTTCCCCGACCATGTCAAGAAGAACCTGGAGGGCGTTGGCCCTCACATGGGGGTTATCGTCCGACAGCAGCTCCAGAAGAACCTGAAAAGCGCTGTCGTACTCGGATGCAAGTTCACGAACCTCCCGCAGATGCCAGGCCAGGAGGTCTTTACGCATGCCCGCCTTGTTAACCACAAGCTCCCCGCCGCCCAAAGCCATCAAGGTCAGCCAATACACCATCAGCGTCACCCTGGAATACTTAGATTACACTCCGATTTAAGGGTTCCCTCAACGCCCGCTACTCAAATCGAACCTGTCGTGCGGTAAATGGTGCCACAATCAAACATCAAACACAGCAGGGAGGCGCAAAACTATTAACCCCCAAAGAAAAGTGGGAACAGAATGAAGGCTATAGGCGTAATAAGAAAATCCAGGCGGGACAGGGTCAGCCGCGAGGAGTTCGAGGAGCTGCTGAGAAGCGCTGGCTATGAGGTAGTGGCGATACTCGAGCAGAACAGGGAGGAGCATCCGAAGTACAACATCGGAAAGGGGAAGCTGGAGGAGCTCAGGGAGCTGGTTCGGGAGCTGGAACCGGACAGGGTCGTGTTCGCCAACAAGCTCAGCCCGAGCCAGGCGTACAACCTCTGGAAGGAGCTCAGGGTTGAAATCATGGACAGGTGGCAGCTCGTTCTCGAAATCTTCGAGAAACGCGCCCACTCAAAGGAGGCCAAGCTCCAGGTGGAGCTGGCGAGCCTCCAGTACGAGGTTCCGCTCGTGAAGGAGGCCATCAGAAGGATAAAGCTTGGCGACAGGGCGGGTTTCAAGGGAATGGGCGAGTACCAGACCCAGCAGTACCTCAAGCACATCCGCTACCGAATGGGCCGGATAAGAAGGGAGCTGGAGAGGGTCAAAGCCGATAGAGAGGTGAAACGGAAGCGCCGCGAGGAGGTTGGCTTCATACTGGTGGCCCTTGCCGGCTACACCAACGCGGGGAAATCGACCCTTCTCAACGCCCTCGCCGGGGAGGATATAGAGGCGAGGAACCAGATGTTCACCACCCTGGACACGACGACGAGGCGCTTCAAGCTCGGCGGGAAGAGGGTTCTCGTCACCGATACTGTGGGCTTCATCGACGGCCTGCCACCGTTCATAGTCGAGGCCTTCCACTCGACGCTCGAGGAGATAGTAAAGGCGGACATAATCCTGCTCGTCCTGGATGCGAGCGAGCCCTGGGGGGAGATAAGAAGAAAATTCATGGCGTCCCTGGGCGTCCTGAGGGAGCTGAAAACCCTGGACAGACCGATGGTGGTTGCACTCAACAAGATGGACCTGACCAACAGGGAAGACGTCCGCGACAAGGCCGAGAGGGTGAGGGAGATAGCGGAGGAGAGGGGCATAAACCTCCGCCGCGTGGTATCGATCTCCGCGAAGCTGGGGGAGCTTGAGGAGCTTTACGATGCGCTCGAGGATGCCGTGCTGACCCTGCCAAAGTACGGGGCCTTTGAGATAACCGTGACGGAGCCAGAGAAGGTGCCGCAGGTCATGGCCCTGATAAACGCCATCGGCGAGGTTCTAAACGTGGAATACGGCGAGGAGACCAGAATAGAGGCCTACATACAGACGGGGATGATAAAGGAGCTGACGAGGCTCGGCGTGGGGATACGGAGATTAAACCAGCCCCACAAGGGCGAAGGCCTTAAAGATGGCCAGTGAGAGTATCACTGCCGTGAGGGGGGTCGCGACCCACCCGAAGACTATATCCCTGATAACCGATTTCTCAACGCCCCTGCCGGCGAGGAGGCCCACTCCCACCACGCCTCCGACTATGGACTGGCTCGAGCTTACCGGAAGGCCGAAGAAGTTGGCGAGGCTGACGGCGATGGCGGAGCCAAACTGGGCGGCGAAGGCTGAGATTGGGCCAAGGGCCGTTATCTTCTTCCCAACGGTGTGCATCACCGCGTAGCTGAAGGTGAGGGCACCGAGGGAGAGCGCTATCGCCCCGAATATCCCGGCCACCTTCGGCTCCATGAAGCCCGCGCCGACGAGGGGTCCGGAGGCGTTGGCCACCTCGTTGGTTCCGAAGTTGAAGGCCATGTAGGAGCCGCCGAGTATCGCCAGGGCCTTGTAGAGGGATTCAAGGGTCGAGACGCTCCTGATCCTCGACACCACCAGAGAATAGAACCTGTACAGAACTATCGCAAGCAGACCCGAGAGCACGGGGGAGACGACCCATGCGGCGGCGATTTTGGTGAGGGTGTACCAGTTCACAGGGGCGTGGGTGGCCAGGCCGACTCCGATGACGCCCCCCACTATGGCCTGGGTCGTGGAGACCGGGAGCCCCTTGACCGTCGCTATCGTGACCCAGACTCCCGCCGCGAGGAGGGCTATGACGGCCATCTCCATCGTGAGGTAGCCCTCCGGCACTATGCCCTTCCCGACGGTCTTCATAACCTTGTATCCCCTGAGGTAGGCCCCCATGAGGACGAATATTGCTATCGTGAGAGTGGCCTGGCGGAAGCTCAGTATTCCAGCCCCGACCGCGGTGCCCATGGAGTTGGCGGAATCGTTAGCGCCTATGTTCCAGGCAATGTAGAAAGCCACCGCAACAGCCGCCACCGCCAGGCCATCCATTTTAACCACCACTATATAGACTATATACCTGCGTGGGGTTTGCGGACTTAAAAATTTAGCGGGCGAACTTTTTTCGGGAAACGATGACCGCTTTTTACCATTGACGACTGACAACGTTCACGCCTACCCAAAGACAGCTGCCGAAGGGAGCTTAAGCCAATACCGAAACTTAAATAAATGCATTGGATGAATAAACTTTGACAAATTTAAGGAGGCAGAGAAGATGATCGAGATTCGTTTTCACGGTAGAGGTGGACAGGGTGCCGTTACCGCCGCCAACATACTAGCCTCAGCTGCTTTCCTTGAGGGCAAGTACGTCCAGGCGTTCCCGTTCTTCGGTGTTGAGAGGCGTGGAGCGCCGGTTACGGCTTTCACCAGGATCGACGAGAAGCCGATAAGGATCAAGACCCAGATCTACGAGCCGGACATAGTGGTCGTCCTCGACCCGAGCCTTCTCGACACCGTCGACGTTACCGCCGGTCTCAAGGACGGCGGAATAGTCATCGTCAACACCGAGAAGAGCAAGGAGGAGGTCCTTGAGAAGCTCAAGAAGAAGCCGGCCAAGCTCGCCCTCGTTGACGCCACCACCATAGCCCTTGACGTCCTCGGACTGCCGATCACCAACACCTCGATCCTCGGTGCGGTCTCCAAGGCCACGGGTGTCGTCAGCCTCGAGCACGTCCAGAAGGCCATCCAGGACGTCTTCTCCGGCGCCCTCGGAGAGAAGAACGCCAAGGCCGCAGAGGAAGCCTTCAACAAGACCGTCATCTACGAGCTCTGATCTTCTTTCCTTACCCCTTAATTCAAGCAAGGTGGTGATGAGGTTGAACACGCTGTTCGGTGAAAAGAAAGAAGGGGCCACCAAAATCGTCCTCAAGAGCGTGGACGAGTATCCCGAGGCCCCTGTGAGCCTGGGAACAACCCTCAGCAACTTCACGGGAGACTGGAGGACCTTCATCCCGGTCATTGACGACGAGAAGTGCGTTAAGTGCTACATATGCTGGAAGTTCTGCCCGGAGCCGGCCATATTCATCCGCGAGGACGGCTACGTGGGAGTTGATTACGACTACTGTAAGGGCTGCGGCATCTGTGCGAACGAGTGCCCGACCAAGGCAATAACCATGGAGAAAGAGGAGAAGTGAGGTGTTGGTTATGGAGTACAAACCCATTAGGAAGGTTGTGAGCGGCAACTACGCGGCCGCCTACGCCGCCAAGCACGCCCGCGTCGAGGTCGTGGCGGCTTACCCGATCACTCCTCAGACGAGCATCATCGAGAAGATAGCCGAGTTCATAGCCAACGGAGAGGTTGAGAACCTCGAGTACGTGGCCGTGGAGAGCGAGCACTCGGCCATGGCAGCGTGCATTGGAGCGAGCGCGGCTGGAGCCAGGACCTTCACCGCCACCTCGGCCCAGGGTCTCGCCCTCATGCACGAGATGCTCCACTGGGCGAGCGGTGCTAGGCTTCCTGTGGTCATGGTCGACGTCAACCGCGCCATGGCACCCCCGTGGAGCGTCTGGGACGACCAGACCGACAGCCTTGCTCAGCGCGACACCGGCTGGATGCAGTTCTACGCCGAGAACAACCAGGAGGTCTACGACGGCGTCCTCATGGCCTTTAAGATAGCCGAGACCGTTAACCTCCCCGCGATGGTGATCGAGAGCGCCTTCATACTGAGCCACACCTACGACGTCGTCGAGATGATACCGCAGGAGCTCGTTGACGAGTTCCTTCCGCCGAGGAAGCCGCTCTACACCATCACGGACTTTGACAACCCGATATCCGTGGGCGCCCTCGGAACCCCGGCCGACTACTACGAGTTCCGTTACAAGATACAGAAGGCCATGGAGGAAGCCAAGAAGGTCATCCACGAGGTCGGCAGGGAGTTTGGCGAGCGTTTTGGAAGGGACTACAGCCAGATGATAGAGCTCTACAGGACTGACGACGCAGACTTCGTCTTCATGGGTATGGGTTCACTCATGGGAACCGTCAAGCAGGCGGTCGATGTTCTCCGCGAGGAGGGCTACAGGGTAGGTGCCGCCAAGGTCCGCTGGTTCAGGCCGTTCCCGAAGGAGGAGCTCTACGAGCTGGCAAAGAGCGTTGATGGTATAGCCGTCCTCGACAGGAACTTCTCCTTCGGCCAGGAGGGCATACTCTTCAACGAGGCCAAGGGAGTCCTCTACAACACCGACGCCCACCCGATCATGAAGAACTACATCGTCGGCCTCGGAGGCAGGGACTTCACGGTCGCCGACGTCAGGAGGATAGCCGAGAACATGAAGGCAATCATCGATAAGGGAGAGCTTGATGTAGAGGTGGACTGGTACCACCTTAAGAGGTGAGAAAGATGGAGATTCCCGAGAACGTTAAGAAGAGGTTGAGCATTCCAGCTGATGAGCACTTTTACGCAGGCCACACCGCCTGCCAGGGATGTGGCGCTGCCCTTGGACTTCGCTACGTGCTCAAGACCTACGGCAAGAAGACCATCTTCACGATCCCCGCGTGCTGTTCGACCATCATAGCCGGTGCGTGGCCGTACTCAACCCTCGACGCCCCGCTCTTCCACACGGCCTTTGAGACCACCGGTGCCGTCATGAGCGGCATCGAGGCAGCCCTCAAGGTCAAGGGCTACAAGGTCAAGGGCGAGGACGGTGTCATGGTCGTCGGCTGGGCCGGCGACGGTGGTACCGCGGACATAGGCCTGCAGGCCCTCAGCGGATTCCTCGAGAGGGGCCACGACGCGCTCTACATCATGTACGACAACGAGGCCTACATGAACACCGGAATCCAGAGGTCCGGTTCGACCCCGTACGGTGCCTGGACCACCAACACCCCCGGCGGAAAGAAGCACTTCCTCGAGAAGAGGCACAAGAAGAAGGTCATCGACATAGTCATAGCCCACGAGATACCCTACGCCGCCACCGCAAGCGTCGCCTATCCGGAGGACTTCGTGAGAAAGCTCAAGAAGGCCAGGGACACTCCGGGACCGAGCTTCATCCAGCTCTTCGCCCCGTGCCCGACCGGCTGGCGCTCACCGACCGACAAGAGCATTGAGCTCGCAAGGCTCGCGGTCCAGACCGCATACTTCCCGCTCTTCGAGTACGAGAACGGCAGGTACAAGATCAACATGCCCTCACCGAAGAAGGAGCCGAAGCCGATAGAGGAGTTCCTCAAGTTCCAGGGCAGGTTCAAGTACATGACCACGGAGGACATCGAGATCCTCCAGCAGTGGGTCAACCACGAGTGGGAGAGGCTCAAGAAGCTCGCCGAGGTCTTCGGCTGAGCTTTCCATCTTTACCCCAAGGTTTAAGTTTCCATCTGATAAGTCACCCGAGGTGATAAGCATGGCCGAGAGTCCGTTTAAGGCCGACATTGAGAGGGTTCAGAAGGAGTATAGCGAAAAGATGACCCCCGGAGCGATAGCCACCATCCCGGGGAGCAGCGTCATAAACAAGACCGGTTCCTGGCGCGTCTTTATGCCCGAGTTCAACCGGGACAAGTGCGTCCGCTGCTACCTCTGCTACGTCTACTGCCCGGAGCCGGCCATCTACCTCGACGAGGAGAACTATCCCGTCTTCGACTACGACTACTGTAAGGGCTGTGGAGTTTGCGCGAACGAGTGCCCGACCGACGCTATCATAATGGTTAGGGAGACCAAGTGAGGTGGTGAAAGATGCCGATTAGGAAGGTTATGAAGGCCAACGAGGCTGCCGCCTGGGCGGCCAAGCTCGCCAAGCCGAAGGTCATAGCGGCGTTCCCGATTACCCCGTCAACGCTCGTTCCGGAGAAGATCAGTGAGTTCGTTGCCGATGGAGAGCTCGACGCCGAGTTCATCAAGGTCGAGAGCGAGCACTCGGCGATTTCAGCCTGTGTCGGTGCCTCGGCGGCAGGTGTTAGAACCTTCACCGCGACCGCTTCCCAGGGTCTCGCCCTCATGCACGAGATACTCTTCATCGCCGCCGGCATGAGGCTTCCGATAGTCATCGCCGTTGGAAACCGCGCGCTGAGCGCTCCGATCAACATCTGGAACGACTGGCAGGACACCATCAGCGAGCGCGACACCGGCTGGCTCCAGTTCTACGCCGAGAACAACCAGGAGGCCCTTGACCTCATACTCATCGCCTACAAGGTCGCCGAGAACGAGAAGGTCCTTCTCCCGGCGATGGTCGGCTTCGACGCCTTCATCCTGACCCACACCGTCGAGCCGGTCGAGATACCCGACCAGGAGCTCGTTGACGAGTTCCTCGGCGAGTACGAGCCGAAGTACGCCTACCTCGACCCGGCCAGGCCGGTCACCCAGGGTACCCTCGCCTTCCCGGCCCACTACATGGAGGCCAGGTACACCGTTTGGGAGGCCAACGAGAACGCCAAGAAGGTCATAGACGAGGCATTCGCGGAGTTCGAGAAGAAGTTCGGCAGGAAGTACCAGAAGATCGAAGAGTACAGGACCGAGGACGCCGAGATAATCTTCGTCACCATGGGTTCACTCGCCGGAACCGTCAAGGAGTACGTTGACCACCTCCGCGAGCAGGGCATCAAGGTCGGTGCCGCCAAGATGACCGTTTACAGACCGTTCCCGGTTGAGGAGGTTCGCGCGCTCGCCAAGAAGGCGAAGGTTCTCGCGCTCCTCGAGAAGAACGTCACCTTCAGTGTGGGCGGAGCCCTCTTCCAGGACTTCAGCAGGGCGCTCATCAACGAGAGCGAGAAGCCGAAGATCGTTGACTTCATCCTCGGCCTCGGAGGAAGGGACGTCACCTTCAAGGACCTTGACGAGGCACTCGCGATTGCCCAGAAGGCCCTCAACGGAGAGGCCGTTGATGAGGTCAACTGGATCGGCCTGAGGAAGGAGATTCTGTGAGGTGATGAAGATGGCCGTTAGAAAACCCCCGATTACCACTCGCGAGTACTGGGCACCCGGTCACGCCGCCTGTGCCGGCTGTGGCTGTGCCACCGCTCTGAGGCTCGCCACCAAGGCCTTCAGCGAGGCCATGGAGGAAAAGTACGGCGATCCGAACGCCTTCGCCATAGCCCAGGCCACCGGATGTATGGAGGTCGTTTCAGCCGTCTTCCCGTACACCGCCTGGAAGGCCCCGTGGATCCACGTCGCATTTGAGAACGCGGCCGCGGCCGCCAGCGGTGTCGAGGCCGCCTGGAAGAAGCTCGGAAGGAAGGGCAAGATACTCGCCATAGGCGGTGACGGCGGTACCGCCGACATCGGTATGCAGGCCCTCAGCGGTATGCTCGAGCGCTGGCACAACGTCGTTTACCTCATGTACGACAACGAGGCCTACATGAACACCGGAATCCAGAGGAGCTCCTCAACCCCCTACGGTGCCTGGACCACCACCAGCCCGCCGGGCAAGTACTCCATCGGTGAGGACAAGCCCAAGAAGTGGGTCGCCCTCATCGCCGCCGCCCACCAGGTTCCGTACGTCGCAACCGCCAGCATAGGCAACCCGTTCGACTTCGTCAAGAAGATGAAGAAGGCCGCCAAGGTGGACGGCCCGGCCTTCGTCCAGGTCCAGTGTACCTGCCCGACCGGATGGAAGAGCCCGCTCGAGAAGGGCGTTGAGATCGCCAGGCTCGCCATCGAGACCGGTGTCTGGCCGCTCTTTGAGATCGAGAACGGCGACCTCTGGAACATCAAGATACAGGCTCCGGGAGGAGGCGCCAAGGTCAAGCGCGAGGGCGGTCGCGTAGTCGCCATCGAGTTCAAGAAGCCCATCGAGGAGTACCTCAAGCTCCAGGGCAGGTTCAAGCACCTCTTCAAGCAGCCCGAGGCCATCGACGTCATGCGCGAGCAGATCAAGGCTATGTGGAAGACCATCGGCGTCGAGGTCACCCTCCCGAAGCCGGAGGAGTGAGTTCCTCCCCTTTTGTTTCTCATTTTGATGCAGTTGATAAAAGAGAAGTGACGTCAGCCGGCGGTTCTTTTAGGTGAGATACCCTTGAAGCGACCCGTTCTGAGGTGTGAAGCGTGATCGGGGCGGTCCTAGCGGGAGGCAGGAGCAGACGCTTCGGGGGCGACAAGCTCCTCGTCAGAATCGACGGGAAGCCCCTCATTCTCCACACCATCGAGAGGGTTGAACTGGCAAGGGGTCGACGGGATAGTGGTAATCTCATCCAGGGAGAATGCGGACATGATTGAAGCGCTCGGCTACGACGTCCTCGTCGATACACTCATGATCGGCCCAATAGGCGGCATCTACACCGCGCTGAGCCTCGGTGATGCCTTCGTGGTGGCCGGGGACATGCCGCTCATTGTCCCCGAGTTCATTGATTTCATCATCGATAGGTTCCTGGAGGCAAAAAAGCCAGCCTGCGTGCCGAGATGGGCAAACGGCTACCTCGAACCGCTCCATGCGGCATATTCTCAGGATTTCCTCCCGCTTCTTAGGGAAAAGATTGAAGAGGGAAACTACGCTATAAACAGGGCCGTGCGGGAAAGCGACGCCTGTTACGTGGATATCGAGGAACTGCCAGAGGAATGGCGGGAGAGCTTCTTCAACGTGAACACCCGCAGGGACGTTGAAAAGCTAAAGGGAAGAAACGTTTAGATCTCCCGGTGCCCTTCCAGGAGCTGTCCCGGGCCAGAGACTCGGGTATCCAACCTTTTGTTTATAACACCCATATCAAAAAAGTGTTAAAAATCGTGCTACTCTATCTGAAATTGGTGATACAATGCTTGAGCTCAACAGGGTAGTGGCAGAGAGAAACGTCGATGGAATACTGGAATACGCGAGAGAGTTCCACGGCCACGTTTGTCCCTACCTCGCCCTAGGGATAAGGGCATCGCTGATAGCGATGGAGGAACTCGGGGTTGGGAGACTCGACTACTCCGGCAGCGTCGATGAGTCCATACTCGCGATAGTCGAGATCAACAGCTGCTTCACCGATGGCGTCCAAGTCACCACAGGCTGCACCCTCGGCAACAATTCGCTGGTGTACCTCGACCTCGGAAAAACCGCCCTGACGCTCGTCAGGCGCTCCACCTGGGAGGGGGTCAGGGTTTACGCCGACGGGGAAAAGCTGAGGAGGCACTATCCCCCCGAAGCCATCGAGCTGTTCAACAAGGTCGTCAGAGAGCGGAGGGGAACCGAAGAGGAGAGAAAGCGCCTGTGGGAACTGTGGGAGAGGGCGGCGAGAACCATGCTCCACCTTCCCAAAGAAGAATTCAAAATCGAGAGCGTAAAGGTTCCTCCCATAGAACAGGCGCCGATAGTTGAGAGCGCCCGCTGCCCAAAGTGTGGCGAGCTGTTCATGGAGTCGAAGGCGGTTTATATAAACGGCGAACCCTTCTGCCTCCGCTGCGCCGGCGAGGCGTACCTGGGGGTCGTCGGTAGGGGCATAGTGGAGGTCAACCAAACCGCTCCACGGGGGTGCTGACATGGGAAAAGTTATGAAACGGCTGCTCGCGGTTTTCCTCATACTCCTGACCGTCTCCCTGAGCGGGTGCATCGGAAACGCCGCGGAGAAAAGCGGATCAGAAACCACGACTGGAACCGTAACCGTCACCGATGCCCTGGGAAGAACAATAGAGGTTCCGGCCCACGTTGAAAGGGTCGTTGCAGCGGGGCCGGGTGCGCTCAGACTGGTTGTTTACCTCAACGCAAGCGACATGGTCGTTGGGGTGGAGGACTTCGAAAAGCGCTACAGTTTCGGAAGGCCGTACATCATAGCCCATCCCGAGCTTAAAGAGCTTCCCAGCATAGGTCCTGGTGGCCCTGGAAAGCTGCCGGATTTCGAGGCCCTGATAAAGCTCGAACCGGACGTGATATTCATCACATACGTCGATATCAAGACCGCAGACGAGATACAGGAGAAGACGGGAATACCCGTCGTCGTGCTCAGCTACGGGGAGCTGGCGACCTTCGATAATGAGGAGCTGTTCAAATCGCTCGAGCTGGCCGGGAGGATTCTCAACAGGGAGGAGCGCGCCGAGGAGGTCATAGCCTTCCTCAAATCCGCGCAGGAGGACCTCTTGAAGCGCACAGAAGGCGTCGAGCCGATGAGCGCATACGTGGGGGGCATCGGCTACAAGGGTGCCCACGGGATAGAGAGCACGGAGGCAGGATACCCGCCGTTTGCGGCAGTTCATGCAAAGAACGTCGCCGATGAGCTGGGACGCGGCCACAAATCCATCGACGTGGAAAAGCTCCTTGAATGGCAGCCGGAGTACATCTTCATAGACGAGGGTGGTCTAAAACTCGTCCTCGACGACTACAGAAAGAACCCCGACTTCTACAACTCCCTCAGCGCCGTGAAAGAGGGCAACGTTTACGGCATACTGCCGTACAACTTCTACACTACCAACATAGGCACGGCCCTGGCGGATGCCTACTTCATAGGAAAAGTCCTCTATCCCGAGCGCTTTAAAGACATAGACCCGGCTGAGAAGGCGGACGAGATATACAGGTTCCTCCTCGGAAAGCCCGTTTACACCGTCATGGCGGACCAGTTCGGAGGCTTCGGGAGCATAGACCTCTCCAACGGAACTGTGAAGAACTCACTACCAACGTCACCGTGATCACCATGGACTACGAGAGGTACACGACCAAAAAGCTTCAAATCGGCCTTTTCCTCTTTTTCCTCACGGCCCTGGTTAGCCTGTACTCCCTCTCCCACGGTTCGTATGAACTCACACCCCGCGAGGTTCTGGAGGCGCTCCTCGGGGGAGGGAGCGGGAGCGCGGGCCTCGTCGTCTGGAAAGTCAGGCTTCCCCGCATAACCGCGGGTCTCCTCGTGGGGGCCACCCTGGCCATGGCCGGCGCCGTCATGCAGGGCTTCCTCAGGAACCCACTGGCCACGCCCTTCACGATGGGGGTTTCCCATGGCGCGATGTTCGGGGCCTCCCTCGCGATACTTCTCGGAGCCGGCTATGCCGAGAGCTCCGGCAGGATATCCCTTGACAACCCCTACGTGGTCGTCCTCTTCGCCTTCATGGGGGCGATAAGCGCCACGGCGGTAATACTGCTCCTCGCGAAGCTGAAGGGACTGAGCCCGGAGGCGATAATCCTGGCGGGCGTCGCCATGAGCTCCCTGTTCGTGGCCCTGACCACCCTCGCCCAGTACTTCGCCGACGAGCTACAGCTCGCCGCCATGGTTTACTGGAGCTTTGGGGACCTCGGCAGGGCCACATGGCGGGAAGATGCCATAATGGCCGCCATCTTCATCCCGGTCCTCGGGTACTTCATCGTCAAGCGCTGGGACCTGAACGCCGCCGCCATGGGCGACGAGGTGGCGAAGAGCGTTGGCGTTGATGTTGAGCGGGTGAGGCTGATCTCAACGTTCCTCGCCGCCCTGATAACCGCAGTCAGCGTTGCCTTCGTCGGGGTCATCGGCTTCGTTGGCCTGATAGCCCCCCACGCGGTGAGGCTGGTGGCGGGCGGAGATTACCGCTTCCTGATTCCCCTATCGGCGCTGGCGGGGGCGCTCCTCCTTGTAACCGCCGACACCATCGCGAGGCTCATCCTGTCGCCGATGATACTTCCGGTGGGCATAGTGACGTCCTTCCTCGGCGCGCCGACGTTCATCTACCTGCTGGTGAAGATGGAGGGAAGGAGATGAAGCCGTCATCCGAAAAGCACGTCCTGAGTGCCAGAAACCTGCGGTTCTCATACAACGGTTCCGAGGTGCTCAGGGGGGTTAACCTGGACGTCGGGGAGGGCGAGTTCGTGGCGGTGCTCGGGCCCAACGGTGCCGGCAAGAGCACCCTCGTGAAGTGCCTGGCGGGGATACTGAACTGCGGGGGAGTGGAAGTTTTTGGACGGCCCCTCCGCGAGTACTCAAGGGACGAGCTCGCGCGCCTCATCGCCTACGTCCCGCAGAGAACAGAGCCCGGGTTTATGACCGTCTTCGACACGGTGCTGCTTGGGAGGAGGCCCCACATGGGGCTGAGGCCATCAAAGAGGGACATCGAGGCTGTCAGGACAGCCCTGAGGACGCTCGGGATAGAGAACCTGGCCGCCAAAACCACGAACAGACTGAGCGGCGGTGAGCTTCAGAAGGTGGGGATAGCACGGGCCCTCGCCCAGGAGCCCAGAATACTCATCATGGACGAGCCAACGAACAACCTGGACATAAGAAGCCAGCTGGAAGTCATGAGGCTCGCCAGGGGGTTCTCCAGGGAGGGAGGAACCGCGATAGTGGTGATGCACGACGTCAACCTGGCCCTGCGCTTCGCGAGGAGGTTCATCTTCATGAAGGGGGGTAGGGTCGTGGCAGATGGGGGTCTTGAGATTCTCGACGGGGGGCTCTTCAGAGAGGTTTACGGGGTGGACGTTGAGATTGGGGAGATACGGGGCATACCCGCCGTCGTCCCCCTTTAGAGTACCCAAACCTGGGTAATACTGTCAAATTTTTGGACAAAACTTTTAAGTTCCCCAGCTCAACCTAAGCCAGAGGTGAATGAGATGACGATCAAAGCTCCCACACTCAACATAGGAGGACTGGGCGCTGACCCACTCACCCAGAGAATAAACGAGAAGCAGGAGAAGTGGACGTACAAGATAGCCGTCCTGAGCGGCAAGGGCGGCGTCGGCAAGAGCACCGTGGCGGTTAACATAGCCGCGGCCCTGGCAAAGAAGGGCCACTTCGTTGGAATACTAGACGCGGACATACACGGGCCGAACGTCGCCAAGATGCTCGGCGTTGACAGGGCGGAGGTTCTGGCCGAGAAGCTCGAGGACGGCAGGTTCGAAATGATACCGCCGATGAACGACTTCCTTGGCCAGACGACCCCGATAAAGGTCATGAGCATGGGCTTCCTCGTCCCCGAGGACCAGCCGATAATCTGGCGCGGCAGCCTCGTGACCAAGGCCATCAAACAGCTCCTCGGCGACGTCAAATGGGGTTCCCTCGACTTCATGATAATCGACTTCCCCCCGGGAACCGGCGACGAGATACTGACCGTCACCCAGACCCTCAAGCTCGACGCCGCGGTTATCGTCACCACCCCGCAGGAGGTCGCTTTGCTCGACACGGGCAAGGCGGTTAACATGATGAAGAAGATGGAGGTACCCTACATAGCGGTCGTCGAGAACATGAGCTACCTCATCTGCCCGCACTGCGGCGGGGAGATAGACATCTTCGGCAAGGGCGGTGGAAAGAAGCTCGCCGAGAAGGAGGGCGTTGACTTCCTCGGCGGCATACCCATAGACCTCAAAGCCAGGGAAGCAAGCGACGCCGGCATGCCCATAGTCCTCTACGAGGACACGGTTGCCGCCAAGGCCTTCATGGAGATAGTTGACAAGCTCGTCGAGAAGCTCGAAGCGATGAGGGGCGGGAAGGAAGCCCCGGATGAATCCAAGGAGGAGTAACCCCCGCGAATCCTTCCATTCTTTATATGGTTTCCCTGCATTAACTTTTTAACCACCTCCGGGTATCTCATCGGGAGGGAGAGCATGAAGAGGGTTCCCGTTCTAATCGCGCTCATCCTCCTGCTGGCGGTTCCATTCGTTTCTGCCGGCGAGCTGGCATATTATCCCAATCCTGCGGCGTTCCATTCGTTTCTGGGCTCAAATTCCACCTACACCGTCGTCCCGGGCAACGAGACATGGGCAATGGGCTGGGCATACTATGTGGACGAGAAGCTCTACACCGTTAAGCGTCATGGAAACGACACCCTTGTTCTCGTCGGCAACGTTTACAACAACCGGCTCATGGCGTCCGTCTGGAACCGGACGGGCCTTCCCGCAAACGCCTCCCTTCTCCCCGCCATCGTCGTTCTCAACGGCACCGTTCTCATAACGGGCTCGGAGGACAGCATCCACCTCACTGAGAGGGCATTTGAGGGGCTGTGGAACCCCCCCAGAGGCTCGGTGGCCACGTTTCTGACCCTGGTGTTCACCATAATCATCGTATTCCTGGTCCTCCTCAGCGGCGACGATAGCCACGCTGGAAGGTTCTACGCGCTGGCCGCCTCCCTCTTTCTGGTCTGGTACATCACGGCGGAAAGACCCGGACTCACTGACGAATTCCTGGCATACCTCTCGTCCGCCCTGAAATTCGCGGCCGGCGGCGCCCCGGACTCCCCCCTGAGCGCCATCATGGGAGCAGTCTTCAGAATGGTGCCCCCCATCGAGGAGAACATAATCTTCGCCCACTGGCTCCTTATACTCCTGATAATGTCTTTCGCGTTCTACCTGGCCCCGAGGAGGTCCCGCGAGCTGGGCTTTCTGGTCTTCGGGCTGACCTTCGTCGCCCCGATGTTCAGGGAGAGCTTCTGTGAGGTAAGCGGGGATGCCCTGGGCCTTGCAGGATTCATGATAGCCCTCGCGATAGTAAGCAACGTGACGTTCTCGCCCGAGAAGTGGAAGGCGCTCCTCCAGACGGTGGTGCTTTCCCTGTTCACCCTCCTGGCGGTGGCGATAAACCCCTACCTCGTCCTGATGCCGCTGATATTTGTGATAGCCTTCCCCAAGAGACACCTCAGAAACTACGCGTACCTTCTCATAACGGGCATTGGAGTCTTCCTGCTCTACGGGGCCTTCGGACTGCCGCCAGGCATACCATCAAACATGGACCCCAACACGCCCGCACACGTCAGGGACTTCCTGCTGAACGGCTCCCTCACACTTGCAACCGCAGTTTACGCGATCGCGGGAAGAGAAAAGAGCATAAGAATGAAGGGACAAACGGCATTTCTGCTCCTGATGACCCTGATCTACATCCCTGTGGCGCTCTTCGTGCCGGCCATGTTCCCCTACTGCTTCGTCCTGCTGGCGGCCCTCGCGGTCCGCCTAATCCACGGGCTCACTCCCCGAACTTGATAGCGCCGATGAGGGTTCCCTTCAGGTGGGGCCCTATCTCCTTGATTATGCCCGGCGCCTGGGTGCCCTTCTTGAGTATGAGGAGCGTCTCCATGAGGCCCAGCTCCTCGACGCGCCTGACGTCCCTGCCGTGGCCGGTCTGGATGAGGGCTTTCTCAACGTTCTCACTAACCGTCCCGGTTATGAAGAGCTTGTCGTGACCGTCGTTGAGCCAGGATTTCATGCGCCTCAGCTGGGAGTCGCTGAAGGCCAGCTCAACCTCCCTGGCACCGAACTCTACATCCCTAACGGTCACCTCGACGGGGAGGTTGTCAACCCAGCCGAACCTGCCTATCATCTCCCTGACCGGAATCTCACCGAAGGTCTCCTTCAGATAGTAGAGGGGCAGGAGGGCATCTTTCGGCCTCGGGCTGAAGATTCCAACGTCAACGTAGGCGCCGTAGCCAACCTTCCCAAGGTCTATGAAGCGGCCGCGGTAGGTCTCTCCCTCTTTAACCGCGCTCAGCCTGTACGGAACCTCGCCGAACTCATCGCGCACCAGGTTCGCGCTTATCTCCTCGTCCTCCCCGGTAAGGGAGACCTTCACCCAGTTCTTCTTGACGGCGGAAAGCTTCCACTCAACTTCCAGATCGCCCAGAAGGGCCTTCAGCTTCTTATCGAGCTTAAGAAATCCACTCCTGTCCCCATAAACCTTCTCCAGAATAACCACTTCTTCCATCCTCACCATCCCCGAAGTTCATTAAGGGAAAACCATTCAATTGGACCTCTTTCTGGGCTTCTTCCTGAGGCCGAGTTCTACCTCAAGCTCCTCGATGCGTCTCTTAAGCTCCTCCACGACCTCGGTGTTGTCGTACTGCATGAGCATCGCGCCGCATATCGGGCACTGGAACTCGTACTCCATGGCCTCGTCGAAGGTAAGCTTTGGATGACCCGGTGTGCCGCAGTGGTAGTATATCTCGCTGGTCTCCTCGTCCAGCATCTCCCTGAGCCTCTTGAGTTCCGCCATCTTTTTGGAGCGGATTATCTCGGGGAGGCGCTTGGTCTCAAGGCGCCAGTAGTAGTAATACCAGCCGGTCTCCTTGTCGCGGATGCGCTTGAACTCCGCCAGTCCCTGGTCGTAGAGCATGTAGAGAACCTTTCTCACCGTATTAACGCGTATCTCCGTTATCTCCGCAAGTTCCTCGTCCGTGGCTTCCTTTTTCTTCTCAAGAGCCTTAATTACCTCAACGGCCTCCTCGCCGCCCATGTCCATTGCAAGTTCGAGGAGCTCCTTGTTCTTCCGCCTTGCCACAGTAACGACCTCCAGAGAATATTCGATCCCCTGACTTCACGCCCACAAAGCTGTCCAATATTAAACTATGTGGACTGCACTATATATAGGTTTTTGTCATATTTCCAACCCCAATGAACAGAAAAGAACATCAGATGAGGGGTCACTCGGTGAAGTACTCGTTGAGGAGCTCCTTTGCCGAGGGCTTGTAGAGCTCCATAACCTCTATGTGCTCTATGACGTTTCCCTCGCGGAGCTGAAGCTTGACCTTCCCGCCGTAAACCTGAAGGTCATCAAGCATACCGTATATGGCATCCTCCGCCTCCAGGGGGGTCTTGAACTTCATTATGTACTCCTCTCCCTCCGAGAGAATGAGCTTGACCCAGTACTCGTTCTTCCTCTTGAACGGACGGGTGATCTTGGGCTTGAAGTTGTCGATTATGATTTCCAAGCGCGCCACCTCCACTCTAAGGACTTTTGGCCCCTCTAAGACTTTTAGGGCACGGATTTTTAAGGGTTTCTTAACAGGAAGCTTAAAAGGAGTACATCGACAGGTATTTAAACGTTATGAAAGGGGCCCCTGCCCACGGGGAGGGAAAAAGAGCCCGCTCAGTTTCTGCCGAAGGGCAGGTTGAGACCCACCTCCCCGGCAGCAGCTATAACGTCCTCAAGGGGCATCACCGCGCTCCTTGCCCCAACCTTCTGAACGGTGAGGTACGCCAGAAGCATTCCCAGCCGGGCCGCGTCATCAAGCCCCCACCCGTTGAGAACTCCGTAGATAACGCCCGCGTCAAACGAATCCCCCGCACCGGTGGAATCAACTACCTCCGCGCTGAGCCCCCTGATCTCATGAACGTTTCCAGAGGCGTCCCTGACCAGTGCCCCTCCCCCGTTCAGGGTAACAACGAGGTTTTTGGCGCTGGAAAGAGAAAGGTCAAGGGAACCGAACTTTCTCCGGTACTCATCCTCGTTCATCATCAGGTAATCCACCTTTCTCTCAACCTCGGGAGGAAGCTCCGCCTCGCCTATGTCGAGGGAGACCGTGATGCCGCGAGAGCTGGCAAAATTGACAACGTCCACTATCGTCTCCGGAGGGTTTGAGGAGAGGTGAACGTGCCGCGCCCGGGAGAGGTAGTTGAAATCGAGGTCTTTGAGGAGGTTCGCACCGGGGTACTTCACTATCCTCTTGTCCTCTCCCCGTATCATCGCTATGGCCACGCCAGAGGGAACATCGACGACCCTGATTCCGCAGGTGTCCACCCCAATGCTCCTGAAGTACTCCATGTGCGCGTTTCCAATCTCGTCCCTTCCCACGGCCCCGACGTAACCTGTTTTAAGGCCGAAGTGGGCGAGCCAGCTTATGGTGTTCGCGGCGGCGCCACCGAGGCCGAAGAAAGCCTCCTCCGCGTTGACCTTCTCGTGAAATTCCGGAAAACGCTCGATGAGCATTATGATGTCGTAGTTAAGGTTCCCAATTCCCACCACATCGAAGTCCGCCATCCTCTCACCCCTGCGGTAAAGCTACGGGGCATCCGTTAATAACCTTGCGCCGCGGGGAAAGATTTAAATATCCATTCCTACTCATATGTGGGTAAGAGGTGAACAAAAATGATGCTCATACTCGAGGCCTACTTCAAGAACTACCCCGCCAGGAGAAAGGTGGCCGAGTTCCTTTTCGAGAACGGCCTCAGCGTAAAGAACGGTAAGATATACCTCCGAAACGTCGAGGTTCCAATAAGCGAGCTCGCCAGGATAATCGGGGTCAACAGAAAGATAGTCTACCATACCATCGAATACATAGAGAAGACCTACCCGCTCAAGCTGATCTTCGAGAAGCTCAACCCATTACCCAGCCTAATCGACGTCGCCCCCCTGATGGGATGGGAAGTCCTCGAGATAGAGCTGGACAAGGAGAAGTACCTCCAGGGCTTCTCACAGGTGCTCGGGCTCCTCCATCAGAACGGGGTTCCCGTCATGGAGGTCTTCAGCAGGAACCTGCGCGAGGAGCCAACGAAACTATACATAGTCATTGACGGAACGCTCCCCGTCGAGGTCTTCGTGAGGATCAAAGAGATGGAGGGCTTCAGGAAGCTCATACTCCACACGCCCGAGAAGGATAAGGAGAAGTACGTCTGCAACTACTGCGAGGTCAAGTACTGCCCCAAGAGAGTCCTGATGGAGCGCATAGCCGCTACCCGGTGACCCTGAACCCCTCAAGCCCCTCCGGCTCTTCCCACTTTACCTCCACGCGGGTTACCCTGGCGAGTGCCGGTCCCTGGTGTGCCCATCCTATCAGGGCCTCGACCCTCTCCTCGTCCCCCTCCACAACGGCCTCAACAGTACCGTCGGGCAGGTTCCTCACCCACCCGCTGACGCCGAGCTTCCTCGCCTCCCTCTGCATGCTCCAGCGAAAACCAACCCCCTGAACGCGCCCGTGGATTCTAAGGTGCGCCCTCACCCGCTCCATACCACATCCCGTCCCTACTACCCCCGCAACCGATTTAAGCTTATCCGTTGAGCTTAAGGCGGGTGGGAGGATGGAGATGATACTCGTTTACACAACTTTCCCTGACTGGGAGAGCGCTGAGAAGGTGGTGAAAGCCCTCCTTGAGAAGAAGCTCATCGCCTGCGCCAACCTCAGGGAGCACAGGGCGTTCTACTGGTGGCAGGGGAAGATCGAGGAGGACACCGAAGTCGGAGCCATACTCAAGACAGAGGTCGAGAAGTGGAGGGAGCTGAGGGACTCCATCAAAGAGATGCACCCTTACGAGGTTCCCGTGATAGCCAGGATAGAGGTGGACAAGGTAAACGATGAATACGCGGAGTGGCTCGAGAAGGTGCTGTCATGATAAGGAAGGTCAAGCCCCAGATACGCGTCGTTGGGTTTGACGATGGGACGTTCTCCTTCTCTTCCAAACTCCAGCGGGAGAAAACGATTCTGATAGGCGTCGTCATGAAGGGCTCCCAGGAGGTTGTTGGAGTTCTCTCGCGCTGGATAACCGTCGACGGAAAGGACGCCACGGAGGCCATGATAGACGCCATCATCTCATCCAGGTTCAAAGACCTGCGGGTGATAATGCTCAAGGGCATAACCTACGCCGGCTTCAACGTCGTTGACCTGGAGGAGCTCCACAGGGAAACCGGACTGCCGGTTATAGTAGTCGTTCGGAAGAGACCGGACATCGGGGCGATGGAGGCCGCGCTCAGGAAACACTTCCCCGATGCGGAGGAGAGGCTCGGGATTCTTAAAAAGGCACCCCCACTGGTTGAGGCGATACCCGAAAAGCTCTATTTCCAGGCCGCAGGTGTGGACGAGAAGACCGCGGTCGAGATAATCCGGGCCACCACCCGGACCGGCCTAACCCCCGAACCCCTCCGGCTGGCCCATATGATGGCCTCCGCAGTGATGACCGGTGAGAGCAGGAGGGAATGAAGGGTAGGTTTATAAGCCTGTGAGAGAATGGGAAAAAGACCGATGATGGCAACAGGGTAGCTACCGAATCCTGATGTGGAAGCCGTTCCAGACTGAGGTCAATCACACGGAACCAGCAGCACAGGAACTTTTGAGTCCCTTATGACACGCTCCGCAGTGCTGCCAAGGAGCAGGTCTTTGATGAAGCTCCTTCCCTTCTTGCCGATGACTATGAGGGTAGAGTTCTTGGCGAGCGACGTCCCTATTATCGCCTGGCTCGCCGAGCCAACCATCACCTCGGTCTCGAACCGCGCCCTCAGCCCCCGCATGGACTTCTCAAGGTTCTTCTTCGCCAGCTCTATGTTGTGCTCCAGCTCGTCCATGCTGCCATAGTCAACCGAGTGCAGAAGGAGCCCGCTCTCCACCAGCTCCTCAAACTTCCGGACGGTCTTGAGAACCTTTATAGAGCAGTTTGAGAAGTCCAAAGTCACCAGTGGGCGCCTGAAGACCTCGGAACAGTCCCCGGACAGCTCAAATTTACCGTCCCTGTTGGCGTACTTGAGGAGCAGGACCGGCCGCTTCGTGGCCCTCGCAAGGTTCGAGGCCGTGCTTCCGACGAACATCGTCCTCCATATGTTCTCGCCCATGCTGGGGATGACCACCAGATCCACTCCCTTCTCCTCGGCGGCCTCGGCTATTTCCATCGAGGGGATTCCTATTCTCACAATCGCCTCGACCTTTACACCGTCCCCCCTGAGCTCCTCAGCCAGCCCCTCCAGCCTCTCGCGATACACGTCCTCGAGTTCAAAGGCTTCAAACTCGGCTATGGTTATGTCGATGACGTGGATGAGGTAGAGCTCCCTAACCCCCATGGAAACGAGCTTGGGGATGCAGGTGCGCAGGGCGTGTATGGACACGTCCGAAAAGTCGGTCGGGTACAGTACCTTCTCAAACATCTCGAACACCTCAGTATTAATTTGGACGTTGATGCTTATTATCGTTGCCCATGTATTGGAAAGGGTTATAACGCCCCGATTGAAGTTTGAACGGTGATAGCTATGGTCAAGAGGGTCCACATATTCGACTGGCATAAGGAGAACGCCAAGAAGGTCGAGGAGTTCGCGGGCTGGGAGATGCCCATCTGGTACTCCAGCATAAAGGACGAACACCTCGCCGTTAGAAACAGCGTCGCAATCTTCGACGTCTCTCACATGGGGGAGTTCATCTTCCGCGGTAAAGATGCCCTGGAGTTCCTCCAGTACGTTACCACCAATGACATAAGCAAGCCTCCGGCAATAAGCGGAACCTACACCCTCGTCCTCAACGAGAGGGGAGCGGTTAAGGATGAAACCCTGGTCTTCAACATGGGAAACGACACATACATGATGGTCTGCGACAGCGACGCCTTCGAGAAGCTCGAGGCCTGGTTCAACGCGATAAAGCGCGGAATCGAGAAGTTCGGAGACCTCGACCTCGAGATAGAAAACAAAACCTACGACATGGTCATGTTCTCAATCCAGGGTCCGAAGGCGAGGGACCTCGCAAAAGACCTCTTCGGCATTGACATCAACGAGCTCTGGTGGTTCCAGGCGAAGGAGGTCGAGCTCGACGGAATTAAGATGCTCCTCTCGAGGAGCGGCTACACCGGCGAGAACGGCTGGGAGATTTACTTCGAGGACGCCAACCCCTACCACCCGGACGAGAGCAAGCGCGGAAAGCCGGAGAAAGCCCTTCACGTCTGGAAGACCATCCTTGAGGCCGGAGAGAAGTACGGCATAAAGCCCGCCGGACTTGGAGCTCGCGATACGCTCAGGCTTGAGGCCGGCTACACCCTCTACGGCAACGAGACCAAGGAGCTCCAGCTCCTCAGCACCGATATAGACGAGGTTACTCCCCTCCAGGCCAACCTCGACTTCGCCATCTTCTGGGACAAGGAGTTCATAGGAAAAGATGCACTCCTCAAGCAGAGGGAGAGGGGCCTCGGCAGGAAGATGGTGCACTTCAAGATGGTCGACAAGGGAATCCCGAGGGAGGGCTACAAAGTTCTCGCGAACGGCGAACTCATCGGCGAGGTCACCAGCGGAACCAGCTCACCGCTCCTCGGAATCGGCATAGGAATAGCCTTCGTGAAGGAGGAGTACGCGAAGCCGGGCGTTGAGCTGGAGATAGAGATAAGGGGCAAGCCGAGGAAGGCGATAACGGTAGCTCCGCCCTTCTACGACCCCAAGAAGTACGGGGCCTTCAGGGAGGAGTGATTCCTCCCTTTCTTTTCTCCAAAAACCTTTTAGGTAACGGTACCGTTACCCGGTAACGGGGGCAGAACCAAATTTTGTTCGGAAGGCCAAAATCGCTGGATTTATATTTCCCAGAGATGAGCTGAGGTCATGTCAAGGAAACACGCAGTCGGTGCGGTTCTCCTCTGGTCAACGGTCGCCTCCGCCTTCAAGCTCTCGCTCCGCTACATGAGCCCGCTCCAGCTTCTCCTCTACGCCTCGCTGACCTCGCTCGCACTCTTCGGGCTTCTCTATGCGAGGGACTTCAGCCCAAGGAGGGATAACCTCCGCTCGGCATACCTCGGCCTGATAAACCCCCTGCTTTACTACACCGTGCTCTTCTCTGCCTACGACAGGTTGCCGGCCCAAGAAGCGCAGGCTTTAAACTACACCTGGCCCCTGATGCTCGTGCTCCTCTCAATCCCGCTCCTCGGAAAGAAACCGGGTGCCAGAACCATGGCCGGTCTCTTCCTCGGATTCCTCGGTGCCCTCGTCGTGGCGACGAAGGGTGACCTGGGGGGGCTAAACTTCACCGACCCGCTGGGCGTTGCCCTCGGCCTGGGAAGCGCGGTGGTCTGGGCAGCCTACTGGCTCCTCAACCTCCGCGATGAGAGACAGCTCGTTGAGAAGATGTTCTGGAACTTCCTCTTCGGCTTCGCATACGTTTCAATCGTTGCGGTCGCGACCGGCAACCTCACGGTACCACCCGTGGAAGGCCTCGCGGGGGCGGTTTACGTCGGCCTGTTCGAGATGGGAGTTACGTTCCTCCTCTGGTACCGGGCGGTGGAGGGAGACATGGCCTTTGCCTCCAACCTGGCCTACCTCGTGCCCTTCCTGAGCCTGTTCCTCATTTCCATCGTCGTGGGGGAGAGCATAGCGCCGGCAACCGTGGCGGGACTGGCGATGATAGTTGGGGGCATAGTCCTCGGGCGGGAACGATAAAGCTTTTAAATGGAGAACGGCTTAATTATAGCGGGCCAGGGCGGTGGTAGTCTAGCCTGGTCCAGGACACCGGCCTCCCAAGCCGGTAACCCGGGTTCAAATCCCGGCCACCGCACCACATTTTTCTCGCGCTCATTCCCTCACCCCTTCCTGCCCACTATGAGCCGGACTATTCCCCGGTAGTGGCTCTCCTCGTGCTCGATTTCGAAGTAGTTTCTGGCCAGAAGGTGCGTTTCCCTCAGCGTGTTGTCCTCCAGCAAAAGACCAAGGAGAACGTCGAGGGGTTTGAGAAACAGCCAGTTCAGAAGCCTGCAGTCGCTCCTCGTGTGCTCAAGCAGGATTACCCTCCCGCCGGGCTTAAGGACGCGGTGTATTTCTGCCATGGCCCTCTCCGGGTCCGGGACGGTGCAGAAGACGAAGGCGGAAACGACGGTGTCGAAGCTGCTGTCCGGAAACTCCAGCTTCTCGGCGTCCATCACGTAGAATCTGGCGTTCAAACCAATTTCCTCGGCCCTCTCCTTCGCCACCTCCACCATCTCGGGGACGGCATCTATCGCGTGCAGCTCGATGTCCCGTGGGTAATGGGGGAGCATGAAGCCCGTGCCGACGCCGACCTCGAGCACCCTGCCGGCGACGTAGCCGGCCGCCTTCCTCCTCAGCGGGTCAAAGAACCTCTCCAGCGGGCCGTCTATCCTCTCGTACCTCTCGCCGAGCTTCGCGTACTTCTCCCGAAAGCCCATGGGTGCAACTCGTCCTTCCCCGTTAAAACCCTTGCTGGGCAGGATTGGGGAGTCGGCAGGCTTTTAAGACCAAAGGGCAAAGCGGGCGTGGTGATGCTCATGCCGTACCTGCTCATAGAACACCTGGAGGAACTGCGCGACTGGGTCCTGCTCGAGTACAGGCACGCGAGCGAGTGGTGGGGGGAGAGGCTGATATTCACCAACGTAGAACCTCATGAAAGGGAAGAACTCGCGAAGCTGGGAAGCGTTTTGAGCCAGAGCGTCACAGAGTTCCCCTTCGACAGGTCGAAGCTCATAATCCTCGACCCCTTCGCTGAGGAGGAGCTGAAACCTGAGGACATTGAGGAAGACAGCATAATCGTCGTCGGGGGAATTCTTGGCGACTTCGAGTTCACGGGGAAAACCAAGAAGTTCATAACCGAGAAGATCGAAGGAGCGAAGGCCAGGCACATCGGGAGCGTGCAGTTTTCCATAGACGGCTCGGCGATAGTGGCGAAGCTTATCGCGGAAGGGAAGAGGCTGGGGGAGATTGAGTACGAGCTTAACCCCACGATAAAGCTGGACGAGTTCAGCGAGATAACGCTCCACTACGCGGTGCCGAAGCTGAACGGAAAACTCCTTCTCACCCCCGGACTCATAGAACTCCAGAAGAGGGAGCTGGGCTACACGGAAACGGACGACGGGATAAGCGACGAGGAGCTTGAGGCATTCTTCGAGGGGAAGGGAGAGATTTAGAGTCAAATCTCCGCTTTAAACCTTTTTGGGTTCGTTGATAGTCCGACCACGGGGAACTTCTCAGGAACCGGGCACGTTACCCGGCCACAGATTGACCGCTGTACGACAGATATTGGCTGTTTTTAGATCCACTTGACCAGGTGTGTTAAACACAACCTTAAAACGTAAGACTTATAAGGCCCGGCACGTCATTACTAATGCCTCCTGTGGAGGTACCACCATGAAGCGTAGGATACTGCTCGGAGTCCTTCTAATTGGAGGGTTGCTTGTAGGTCTAGTGAACGCCGCAGGCAGCAACGCCTCCACCCACTGCAATAGCATACCTACCCAACTACTGGGGGTGAATTGATGAGAAATATTTCTCTTTTTATTATCCTCGAGCTTGCTGTATTATCTCTCTCCCCAGTGTCATCCACCCCTACATCTTTAGAGGGTGTTTACCTAAAATATGCCCTGTTAGCTCCCGACAATCCCCAAGAATACGATGTTAACATCTTCGAGGTTTACCTGTCTCAAATGCCAGAACAGCCCAGGGATCTAATTTTAAGACGTCTAAACTGTACTGGTGCAGATGAGCTTGTATCCTTGATGGTTCGGGGGAACGTGTTTTTGACGTTCAGGATATTGAATGTACAAAATGAGACTGCGCTGGTAAACACCACCCTCGAACTTAACGATGTCTGGATTTACAACAGGTATTATTTAGATAAAATTGTTATGTCCACAAGCCTCACTCTGGATCTTAGACGCATGGAATACATAGATGACAACGGCTCAGTACTCGGGAGACCAACTTTTCTTGTCTTCCCAGAGAACCTGCCCCCCAAAGGAAGTCTACTGGTAAATATGAGTCGCGTCGGGAAATTAGGCGCTGCAACCGGGGACATTCTTGTGGACAATGTATCCTATTCTTCGTGGGAGCATACAAAGTTAAACACATATTATCGCACTTTCGAACCCCCATATATCCACATATCCAGCTCACAGGTTCCTTTCTACTGGAAACTCAGTGATGGTTATTACTCGGCCACAATCTGGAACAACTACATCTATGACTTTGATACAGGAGTTTTGATAACAGGATTTTTTGATGTGACCCCAGAGTTGCTGGTCCTCGGAGTAATAAACGGCGACAGTCATGATTATTCAGCCTCCGAAAGGAATGAGAGGCTTAAGGACAGGGGCGAAACCCCCCATGAGCTCTGGAATCCCGGCTTTAACCTTTACGATACTAACATCAAATTCCCTGAAACATCGTCGTCGAAAGCTCCCAACACGGGAATGAAGTACTTCTTCGCGGCTTCACTTGCACTCCTGGTTCTCACAGCCTTCCTTAACTGGAGGTGGAGAAGGGAATGAGGAAAACTTCCATTATTGTCCTGGCACTCCTGACACTCTCAGCAACCACACACCCCATTTACTCACTCCCATACTGGTTCCAGGAAGGAACCTACGTCAAATACGCTGTAAAAATGCCGGAAAACCCGGATAAGCGCGAAGTGAACGTGTTCCCCGTATGGCCGTTGCTCCTCTCCAAGAATGCGTACGTCAAAATAAAAGAGGCATACGAGGGGGCTTCAGGCCAGGTTAAAATGGATAACAACTCCATAGTGCCCCTGCTGGTGCGGGGCGACTCGTACCTGACTTTTGAATTTTTCAACGTTACCAACGAAACTGCTTCCGTCAGAGTTACCCTGGAAATGAACGACGTGAGCGTGGGACCGGAAGAGAGCTTACCGCGCCTGGTTCTTTCGAAAGTTCTCCTTCTTAACCTGAGTGACATGACCTACTACGAGGAAGATGGTACCCCCATCGGGCCACCCACCTTCTTCATAGACCCCGCCCACCCGCCGGGGAAAGGAAAACACGTTCTTTCACCGGAATTCATGAGGAAATACCGCCTGCTGGGGGACGAGGTTGTCGTGACGAACGTTTCATTCACCTGGATGGACGACAAAGTCCTCCACACGCATTACAGGGATTTCCTGCCCCCTTATCTCTACGTTGAGGCGAGAAGCCGCTACCTGGTTTACGACCTGAGCACAGGGGAAGGGGTGGGAACTATAACCCAGCTGGTATACGACATCGATACGGGAATTTTGATAACGACGCTGTTCTGCGACGCCGCCCCGGAACTCGTCAGCCTTGGCGTCATCGATTCATCACCCCTGGATCGGGTGAACTCGCGGAAGCTGGAGAGGCTCATCGATGAGGGCGGGGACGATAAGGAGTGGTATGCTCAGGGGTTCAACCTCTACGACACGAACGTCAAGCTCCCGGACTACGGGAGCGGGCGCTCGCCTTCGACCCCAGTCAGGTACTTCTTCGTCATCTCGCTCGTCGTTCTCGCCATGACAGCTCTGTGGACGGAAAGGAGGTGGAAGCGGTGAGGTGGAAGCTCATTTTTCTGGCGTTTTTGATGGCCGGTCTGCTCGTTCCTCCGGCATATTCGGCCGGAGAAAGCACGATGGAGAGGCCCGGCTACCTGTTCGTCGAGGCACCTGGAAACGTGGCCGAGATAGTTGGGGTGGGCTCGTACGCCACCCCCGTTGGCCTGGTGCTCAAGCCGGGGAACTACACAGTCAGGATAACCGGAAACGTCACGGTGGTTGCCCGGGTTTCGGTGAAGGCTGGGGAAGCCACAATCCTCCGCGTGAATCCCGACGAG
The DNA here is from genome assembly GCF_012027495.1 of Thermococcus sp. JdF3. NCBI lineage: Archaea > Methanobacteriati > Methanobacteriota > Thermococci > Thermococcales > Thermococcaceae > Thermococcus > Thermococcus sp. JdF3. The sequence goes on from NZ_SNUK01000007.1 coordinate 91,738, forward strand.
ATTGCGGAGGCGGTTTCAGGGGAGGGGATCGTGTCGATAGGGGCAATCTTCAACGAGAGCGCCAACTACAGCCGGGAGAAGCTCAACCCGCCTTTTAATCCCCTCCGGCAGTTCACCGGCTGCGGTTTCGGAAGCTTCTACGTGAACATCTCCAGGCCGGTCCCAATGGCCCTCGTGGAGAGGGGGGAGGAAGAGGTTTACCTGATTCCAAACGGGACGTTCGTTCACCTCGGGGATTCGGACGGGGAACCGTGCATTGATTATGTGGAGGCCCACGCCGGGGCAACTCACTCGGAACGCGTCAGAAACGCCACCTACCTCGTCCCCTGGGCGCGGCTGGAGATAGACTCCGTGCCCCAGGGTTTGACGTTCTACATCAACGGCGGCTACAACCGCTACATCTTCTACACCCCCATGGGCCTCTACGTTCCAGCCATTCCCCGAGACGTTTACAACGCCACCGCCGTCAGCTACTACGGGACGGTACGGATACCGGTGATCCATAAGCTCGACACCCACACGGTGGGAATAGCGGAGAACCCCTACCTGGTCCAGTGCCTCGTCAGGGTGGCCCCCAACGAAACCCGCCACATCAGCGTGGACATGGAAAAGGTGAAGTCCTCGCTGACGGTGGAGAGGAGGGCTGTGAGAGCGGTTCCCCTTAAGGTCGATTCCGAGCCGGGCAACGCTTCCCTCGTGGTCACCGACGGGGTACTGAGGGTCTTCGCCACAACGCCCGCGACGCTCTTTCTTCCCCCCGGGAACTACACCGTCGTAGCCTCGAAGGGCAACCTCTCAGCTAAAGAATCCGTGGTTCTGGCAGAGAGCGCGAGTGTTTTCCTGAGGCTCTCCCCGGCCAGCGCGGCCCTAACTGTGGTAACCTATCCGGAAAACGCGACGGTGCTCCTTAACGGCGAGGAGGTCAAATCCAAAAACCTCACCCTCAGCCCTGGGCGCTACAACATCACAGTGAAGGCTCCCGGCTATCTCACGAAGAGCCTGGAGGTAATCCTGGCCCCGAGCGAGTCGAAGAGGATCGAGGTGAGCCTGGAAAAGAAGCCCGCGGTGGAGGATAGGGAAATCGTCACCTCGCCGCCCTCTGGCGGAGCGGACGACACCAGGGCCGGGGAAAAGTCGCAGACCCGCGAAAACAGTGTTCCGGAGAACACTCCTGTTCCCTCAGCGCCGCCCACCGATGACGTCCCTGGCCCGCCGGGAAGGGATAACAGTTCCCTGTGGGTCAAGGCGGGTATCCTTGCCGGGGTCGTGGGTGCGGTCTACCTGGCCCTGAGGCTGAGGAGGTGAGGCAATGAGGGCCCAGATAAGGTGGGAGCTTGAGGATCCCTACAACCTGCTCGTCTTCATCTTCGGCTTCGTCATGCTCGGCATCACCTTCTTTTCCGGCCTGACGAGCAACGATACCGTGTTTATGATAGCCGGGCCGGACGAGATAATTGCTTCCGAGTCCGCCAAGACCCTGGGACTGATACTCCCAAGGCTGGGAACCGAGGAGTACACGATATTCGCGCTCACCGGGGCCCTGCTGGTCTCCCTGATGCTCAGGTACGACAGGGACACTAGGGTTGCCAAGAGCATCTACAGCCTGCCCGTCAGAAACCATTCGGTGGTCCTTTCAAAGGCGCTCTCCGCGATGGTGCTGCTCTTCCTTGCCTCAATCCTGCCGGCCCTCCTGGCGTTCTTATACATTCACGGGGACGTCCCGGAGCTGATGAGAAGGGCGCTCTTCGGGGAGGGCTTCTTAGCGGGCTACCTCCTCTACTGGGCCATGATGGTGCTCTACGTGGTATCTTTATCGGCCCTGGTGGCTATGCTCTCCCCGAACACCTTCGCCGCCCTCCTCGGAAGCATAACGCTCCTCTACGCCCCCCTCGTGCTCAAGCTGAGGAGCCTCCCCCCGGCGGTGATCGACGATGCGTTCTTCAAAGCCTACACGACCCAGTTCTACCCCTCCGACAGGGTGGCGGCGTTCCTCGACGGTTCCTTCTACGTGGGGCTTCTTCTACCGGCGGTGATGCTCGGCGTGGCCCTCATACTCAGCGAGTGGAGGGACGTCTCATGAGGCTCCTGAAGGCGGTACTGCTGTCGATAGTCATAATGACAATCCTCGTGTTCCCGATAGAAAAGAACGCCCTGACCCAGCCGATTTCCGAGGTCGTCCTCGTGGGGCAGGGAATGGTGGTGCCGTCAGCGGGAATGGCAGTGCTCAGTGCCAGCGCCGACGAGGGAACCGGCTATACCGTCAGGGTCTTCGACCCCGAAAGCGGAAGGGCGATCCTCGAAAGGAACGTGACGGGCAGTTTCCGCGGCAGGGCGATGCTGGAGCACTCGGGGCCCTACTATTTCTCGGTGGGGTCGATGACGCCGGTCACCCTGGCGGTCAGGGTGATCAACAGGCACCCCTCGGTAACCGTTCTCAACATCAGGTACGGCCTGGGAGGTGTGAGCGCCCTCCTACTCGCGGCCGTCCTGCTCATGGAGGGGAGGAGAAGATGATAACCGCGAAGAACCTCACCAAGCGGTTCGGCAGGCTGGTGGCCCTGGATTCGATAAACCTCGAAATCGAGGGGGGACTGACGCTGACACTCGGCCCCAACGGTGGCGGAAAGAGCACCTTCCTGAACCTCTGCGCCGGCCTGTACAGGCCGAGCAAAGGGGAAATCAGGGTCCTGGGCGAGAAGCCCTGGAGCAACGACGGGCTAAGGAAAAGGATAGGCGTCTCCTTCGACCCGCCGGCTCTTCCAAAGCACAGGACGGCCAGGGAATGGCTCACCTACATCGCCGAGGTCAAGGGGCTGGACGGAGAGGAAGTAATCAAAGCCGCGGAGCTATTCTCGGCCGAGAAGTACCTGAACAGAAAGATGGGGGAGTACTCGGCGGGCATGCTCAAGAGGATCAGCCTGGCCCAGGCGTTCCTCGGAAAGCCCGAGCTGGTGCTCCTAGATGAGCCCCTGGCGAACCTGGATCTGGAGGGGATAAAGGAAGTCGCAGGGGTTATAGGAGAGCTGGCCCAAAAGGGGACCAACATGGTCGTGGTTTCCCACATCTGGCGCCCCCTCGTTGAGTTCGCGGACAGAATCGTTGTGATAGCCGCGGGGAGGGTGGTGCTGACGGGAACCCCTGAAGAGGTGGTGCCCGAGATCGAGGAGATATGACATTTGCTTTTTCCAGGCCCCCTATTTTAGGACCCTGTGGGCACCAGCCCAAAAACCGAGACGTTCAGCCCCTCCCTGATGTACAGCATCACGCCGTCCCGGGAGTAGACGGGACGGTACTTCCCGTCCACCATCTTTTGAAGCCTCTCAAGGTAGAGCCTGCCGCGGTAGGTTTTCACGTTCACGAGAACCGCGTCCGGCTCCACCCCGGCGGGGTAAACGTAAACGTCGGGCTTGACGGCCAGGGCGGGGTAAAAGGCCGGCTGGGTGTAGACGGAAAGGTTGCTCCCCAGGAGGAACTCGATGACCGGTTCCACCGCCTTTCGGCCGGGTATGGGTTCGAGAACCGAGGGGTAGACGAGGGGGAGCGGTTTCTCCGGCTGATTCAGCTCGACCGGCATCGTCGCCAGGGAAGCCAGAAGGCCAACACTCAGGAGAACGGGAAGGATCCTCCTGAGGTCGAGCTCCCTGAGCGCGAAGACCGCACCGATGAATGAGAGGGGAAGAGTCATGTAGGGGTAGTGGAAGCCGAAAGTCGTTTGGCTGGGCCTCGATGCCAGGAGGTTTTCAAGCCAGGGGAGGGTAAGAAGAAGGGCGTTCCTGGGTCTGAAGAGCGGCAGGAGGCCCAGGCTCAGGTTGAAGAGGAGGAAGTAGAGGAGCTTCTGCCTATCCAGCCGGGGTTCGGTGTAGAGGCTCCCGTACAGGTAGCCGCCCCCAAGGGCCGGGATCACCAGCTTTATGACCACCGCCCCGTACAGCAGGGAGAGGGCCGCCAGAAGAAGCAGAGGACGGTTTTTCCTTGCGCTTTTGAGGGAGATTTCATCTCCGAAGGCCCACCATAGGGAGAGGGAGAGAACACCGAGAAAGGCGTCCTCCTTGATGGTCAGTATGAGCCCGGAAACGAGGAAGAATGCCCGTTCCCTGCGATCGACCAGAAAAATCGCCGAAAGGATAAAGAGGGGGACGGCGAAGGAGACGGGGTGGAACTCGAAGAGGTTTATGCCAACGAGGGAGGAGTTGAAGGCGTAGAGAACCGTCGCCGCCAGCGCTTCCAGAGGGGGCAGGAGCTTCCTAGCGAGGACGTATGCCAGAAACACGGAGAAACCCAGGGCAGCAGTCTGGAGGACGAGCAGTGTTTTTGGGGACGGGAATACCGCGAATATCGGGACCAGGAGATAGAGAAACGGCTGGAAGTGAACGGCGAGATGATTGGGCGCACCGTAGAGCTGCCATTCAACGGTGTTGAACAGGGGCCTGCCGTGGAGGAAGCCGGCCAGTGACTGGGTGAAGATCCCAAGGTCAAGGCTGGTGTAGCGAAAGCACTCGAACTTAACGAGGCTGAAATGCATCAAAAGAGCCGAATAGGCAAGTGCAATGAAGACCGCAGTAACATCGTAAGGACATAACCCGGTTTTAGTTCTCCCCATGACTATCAACGATAGTTACAGGCCGAGGTTTAAAACTATTTCGTCCACCCGTCGGAAAGGCGCTCTATCTCACTCCGGACTCTATCCCTCTCCGCCCTGTCCACGACAAGAAAAACCTCCTGAACGCTTCCATTGCTCTTGGCGACGAGCTTCAGCCCGGCCGGCGTTTCTCTCGTCACCTTGATCTCGAAGCCCCTGGAATCGCTCGCGTAGATCCTGCCGGGGATAACCTTTTTGACCCCGGGTATCGCGGCTATCCTCTCAAGGGGTTTCTCAAGTCCCTTGAGAAAGTGGTGCTCCCTTTTGACGCCCCGCTTGAAGTGCCTCGGCATGGTCAAAGAAGGGGAGTGCGGCTTTTTAGAGTTTTCTCACCGCCGGACCATAAAGAACCAGGTGAAGCCTATAAGTGCGAGCAGAACGACCGCCGCCCAGAACTCGAGGGCGTAGGTCCTCGGCACCTCGCACCGGCTGAACGTCACGTTATCGGCCCCCACAGCAAACCTGCTCCCCCACGCCTCCCCGAGTGGGAATACCTTTAGGCTTCCATCGTAGTATAGGAGAGAAACTTCCGAAATTCCCCGAACAGGGACGCTCTCGTTTCCAAAGACCAGCAGTTCACCCGTGGAGTTGGCATCTGGCGCGAAGTAGTGCGTAACGTCCGGTGGAACAAGGAGGAGCGCGTTCTCAAGTTCGTACGCCCTGAGATGACCCGCTTCCCTGGCATTCCACAGATGCTCGCTAACAGCCTGGAGGGATAGCTCCACACCCTTCCCCGGGATTTTAAGCCTTCCGTTGTCCACCTCGACATTCAACGGTTTCGGCGGCTTCTCCGGTTCGTCCCCCTCCAGTTCAACACCCCACTGCCCTTTGACTACCGTTACCCCCCTGAAGTAGGTACCGCTCTCGGTCTCCCTCAGATCGAGGATTCCGGCGGTGGCGTTTCTGGCGACGTTGATGGCAAGGAGCTCGTTCTCCGAGACCTGAACCACCAGGTATGGCACGGCCACGGCGAAGTTGGGCGAACCTTCCAGGCCCGTCTTCACCGATGTAACCCTCTCGAAGCAGTCCTCACCCATTCTATAGACATCTACCCGCCCTTCGTCCGGGACAAAAACATAGTATAATCCCCGGTACCAGTAAACGACCGGCGTGTCCCAGGATCCACCGATGAAGTACACCCCACTTGAGTTCACGTAGAAGCTGTAGTAAAAGTAGCCCGTGGGCACAAGCATGTCACTCATCGAGGTTGAGTAGGGGACGTAGACGAGCGAGAGGAGGGCGGAATCACCGTACACAGCCAAAACGTGAAAGTCAAGGCTCTCGGCCCCAAGGTAGTCGGCACAGGCACCGGGAAGGAACGAAAGGAGGACCGTAAGAACCAGTAGAAGGCCGGGAACCCTTCCCATACTCACGCCCTCTTCCTGACCTTGACCGCAACACCCTTCCTGGCTCTAACCATCTCATCCCCGCTTAGAACCGCCTTTCCTACGCCTGTTACCTTTCCATCCCTCACTATGCCCACTATGTCGTCCGGTCTTATCACGGGGTCAGCATCATCAACGCCCACCGCAAAGACGTCGCCGCGGAGCTCGAAGTCCACATTCACCCAGTAGCTCCCAACGGCGTCGTATATCCTCTGCATCCCGAAGGGAGTGACGCTTATTACGCCGTCTTTGAAGGTTCCGGTCTGCTGGCCGTCAACGAAGAGGCGGAGCATCTTTGAACCCCTAACCTTTCCATTATCCGGGAGAACCGCCTCACCGGCTCCGGGGCCGAAGTAGAAGTCGAAGACCTTCCTTATGCCCTCGAAGTAGCGGTAGGTCCTGTCCTCCTTCGTCCCCTCAAACTCGAACTCCCTCAGGATTTCGGTGAGGGATTTAAGGCTCTCCCTGCTCGTCGTGCCGTTCTCAACGCGGGTGAAGGTTATCTCCCTCCCGCTCAGCTCGCCGGCGAGCTTTGCAATCTCGACGTAGGCCTCGTCGAGGTGAGCTATTATTGGAACGTCCTTCGGGTACTTCTCCAGTGTCTTCGCGAGGAGCTCTGCCGCCGGTTTAATCTCCTCCTCGCTCCAGTGGCCGGTGACGACTATGTCGTACTTAGCTAACCACTCCCACTCCCTCGGGACAACGCCAAAGGGCGAGGTGAGGATAAGCTCGTGGACTCTGGCAACGCCAGAGCCGAGGGCCTCCTTGACGGCCCTCCTGTAGAGGGTGTGGGAGCGGGAGAAGGAGTAGGGCTTTTTGGCCGAGCACGGGAGGAGGAGCACAAGCTCGGTGTTCCCCGGCGGGACGAAGCGCCCGGCAACGCGCTCGTGCCACCTTCTCACTTCGGGCCTCCTTATCGAGGCGTCGCTGATGAAGTAGACGGTTTCCTTTTGAATCGGCGTGTACTTCTCAAGGTAATCCCCGTGCTCCAAGTCGGCTATCCTCAGTATCCCCGCGTGGTACTGGGTGCTGAAGAAGTTCTCCACGAGGTAGCGGAGCTTTCCTTCTTCCAGGGCTTTCCTGACGAGGAGTATCGTTTCCTTCGCGAAGTCGAGGGAGTTTGGCTCGTCTTTCCAGAGGAACGGGCTGTACCCGGTGAAGCCCTTCCCCTCGAAGTCGTAGAGCTTGAGAGAGCGGGTATCGAAGGCATCGACGCCGAGGTAAACTGCCAGAGGGTAGAAGAAGGGCTCGAGGTCGACGATTATCATGACGTTGGGGAACCTCTCGCGCAGCTCCCTGATTATCTTTACAAAGTAGCGGTACTCCCTCACCAGAATCTTTGAGTTGCCCAGATAGACGGCATCGAAGTTGTAGCGCTCGATGATCTTGAAGAACTCGGGAAGGTACTCCGTCCTCCTAAGGGCGGGCAGGTAGAAGGCGTTGAAGCCCTCGTAGTTCACGCTCCAGAGCCTTCCGAGGGCCTTCTCTATAACCCCGTCCGGCGTGTAGAAGCCGATGGGTATCGCGGGGGCGAGGTCGAAGTCGTACTCCCCCGGCCCCCGGGGATGGAAGAAGGAGTTGAACGGGGAGAGCGTGAAGTCTACCCCGGCCAATGCCGGGGTCGTGAATGAGCGCTCCCCTATCCTGACGAGACCCAGCCTTCCGGGCCCCTCGTGCCTGATGACTTCCATAGCCAGGCCTCAGACAAGGTTGTACCTCTGGAGGAGGAGCAGTTCGTCAAGGGTGAGCTTCTCGCCCCTCTTGAACTTCTCAAGGGCCTCGACGGCCTTCTCGAAGCTGGCGTCCTTCTTGGCGTGCATCCTGGCAACGAGCCTGTAGGCGATGAGCTCCTTGTGCTTCTCGTCATACTCCCTTATCTTCCTCTCGATGCTGCGGAGCTCCTTCCTGACCTCCCTGATCTTGTCGCGAAGCTCAACGACTTTGGCGTGGTACTCGTCGGCCTCCTTCTTGACCTCGTCGGCCTGGTTGAACGCCGCTATCATCTGCTCGTGGAACTGCTGGCTCTGGTTGGCGAGCTTCTGTATCTCGAGGCTTATGTTCCTCCTGGCCTTCTTGAGCTGATCGACCTTCTTCCTGGACTCGACAAGCTTCCTGTGGAAGCGCTCGGCCTGCTGGAGTATCTCAAGTTCGGTGGCAAGAACCTGTATCTGATCCACGATCTGCTTCTCCCTGTCGGGTGTGATGTTCGGGTTGGTCTGGAGCTCCCATTCGAGCTTCTCTATCCTCTCCTGGATCTTCGCCGGCGGCATCTTAAGTCTGCGGAGCTGGTTGTACTCGTCCCTCTTGGTGCGGTACTCGAGTATCTCCTGGTAGAGGAGGTCGAGCTTCGCGTTTATCTCCTCACGGTTCTTCTTCAGCTCCTGTATCTGTGCGTTGATTTCATCGCGCTTGGCTTTGTACTCCCTGCCCTTCTGGCGGAGCCCCTTGACCTCGTTGTTCTTCTCGTCCCTCTTCTGGATCCAGATTTGAAGCTCCTTTTCAAGTTCATCCAGTTTGGCCCTTATCTCGTTTCTCTCCTTTTCAAGGGCCCCTATCTCCCTCTTGATCCTCTTAATCTCCTCTGGGTCCACTTTCGTCTGCATCGCTCTTACCCCTCTCCCTTTTTAGAACAGCTGACCTGCTCAAACATTTCTGGACTCAAAAAGGAATGAGCAAATAAAAACTTTTTGGCCAAAATTCCCTCAACCGGAGAAAAATGGAAACACAAAAGGGAAAAGACCTCACCTGCCGACCTCGCCCCCCTGCGTGTACGGCATGAACTCGACCGTGCCCCTCTGCTTCGTTGGCTGCTTGTAGAGCTCCATCAGGGCGTAAACCTCCTCCGGAACGTCCGTGCTGACGTGAAGGCCCAGCTCCCTGGCCTGCTCGTATGTGATCGGGTAGTCGTGCGTCCACCTGCCCTCAGTGAGCACCCGAGCAAGCTCCCGGGCCTTCTCCTCGCCGTAGCGGTCCTTCAGCAGGTTGTAGACGAAGTCGCGAACCTGCTTGATGGCCTTCTCAGCAACGTCCGCCAGAATGAGGGTCTGGTCGTCCACCTTGTCGACACCCTTCCTCTCGACGGCCCTGACGATGCTCGGTCCCGGATACTGGCCAAGCTGCGGGTCAACAGGCCCGAGAACCGCGTGCGGGTCCATTATTATCCTGTCCGCGGCAAGGGCTATCAGCGTCCCGCCGCTCATGGCGTAGTGGGGAACTATGACGCGTGTTTCAGCCGGATGGTCGTGGAGCGCTTTCGCTATCTGCGTCGCGGCAAGTACGAGGCCCCCCGGGGTGTGGATTATCAGGTCTATCGGCCTGTCCTTGGGGGCCGAGCGGATGGCCCTGAGAACCTCCTCGCTGTCCTCGACGCTTATGAACTTGTAGAATGGTATTCCGAAGAGCCCTATGCTCTCCTGCCTGTGGATCATGGTTATTACCGTTGATTTTCGCTTTTCCGAGAGCCTCTTGAGCAGTCTCGCCCTGGCCAGCTGCAGGCTCCTGTACTGCATCTGGGGCCACAGCAGGATGTACATGAAGAACAGCCACCACAGCAGCGAACCGAAGAATCCGGTAGCGGCCTCTCCCATGTTATCACCGAAGAAAGAAGGGAGAGGAGATATTTATAGAATTTGGTTCAGCCCTTTATGACCTGCGTTCCGGTCTTTCCTTCGAGGGCCTCAACGGCCCTATCGAGCGCCGCTATAACCGCCCTCTCGCCGCCCCACTCGACGAACCTTATCGCGGCTAAGACCTTCGGACCCATGCTTCCCTTCTTGAAGTGGCCCTCCTCGTAGTACTTCCTGAGCTCCCCGACGGTGACCTCCCCGAGCCATCTCTCGTCGGGTTTTCCGAAGTTCACTGCCGCGCCGTTCACGTCCGTGAGGATCATGAATATGTCCGCGTTTACCTCCTCAGCGAGTCTCTCCCCGGCCAGATCCTTGTCTATAACCGCCTCGACGCCCTTGAGCTGACCGTTCTCCTCGATGACGGGGACTCCACCGCCGCCGCTGGTGATCACTATGAAGCCCTTCTCAACGAGGTCCTGGATGATCTCCGCCTCGACGTGCCCTATCGGGTCCGGGCTCGGCACAACGCGCCTCCAGCCCCTGCCGGAGTCCTCCACGACGACCCAGCCCTTCTCCTTCGCGAGCTTCTTAGCTGTTTCTTCGTCGTAGAAGGGCCCAACCGGCTTGCTCGGGTGCTGGAAGGCGGGGTCGTTCTTGTCCACGATGGTCTGGGTGACTATCGTCGCCACCGGCCTGTCTATTCCGCGCCTCTTCAGCTCGTTCCTTATCGCCTGCTGTATCATGTACCCTATCTGCCCCTGGGTCATCGCGCCGGCAACGTCCATCGGCTGGGCCGGAATGCCGTGGACGGCCTGACCGGCGTCCATGTGGAGAAGGAGCGCCCCAACCTGGGGACCGTTACCGTGGGTGATTACAACCTCGTAGTCCCCATCAAGGATTATATCCACTATCTGCCTGGCAGTCTTCATGACGTTGGCCATCTGCTCCTCGTAGGTTCCCCTTTGACCGCGCTGGAGAATAGCGTTACCGCCCAAGGCTATTACAACCCTCTTCATGAGCATCACCTCCGGGATGGATAAATACGCGGGGGAGGATAAAAACGTTCGTTAGGAGCCAGGGCTGTTCACTGGAAAAAGGTTCGGGGGGCGGAAAAATAAGTTGGCAAAGGTAAAGAATAGCCGGCCCAAGAGGGCGGCTCTCCCTCAGAGGTACCAGTCGGAGAAGCTTCCCAGTCCGAGCCTCTCAAGCGTCCTCATGACTCCGAGGGCTATGCCCTCCACCTCTATTCCTCCGGGCGGCTTGTAGGCATCGCCGACGATGTAAACATCGCTTATCGGGAAGTCCTCAACGGTCTGGCCGCTCGCCACCCTGTTCACGGGATTCCCGTCGAGGTAGGTCTGGACGAGCAGAATCTCGCCCTCCTTATCGAGGTTCGGGAAGATGCGGTAGATGTCGTCTATTCCCTTCCTCTGCTCGGCCTTGACGTTCCTGCTCTGGAGCGCGTGGTGGAGCATTATCAAGGTGTAGCCTTCCTTAGCGAGCTCCGGGCTCAGTGAGGAGGGCTCGTTGTAGCCGTTTATCCTCTCCGTGTCGAGGGTGAAGACGACGGTGTTGCCTATCCCCGGCTCATCCTTCAGTGCCACGTTGTACTTTATGCCCTCGCTCGGCTTTAGCGAATCAACGCGCCTGAGATACTCACGGTCGAAGTTCTCCCCCCCGATCAGCTCGACGGTCTCCTTTATTCCGACGTTGGAGATGAGCACATCGTAGGGGAACTCCTCGTTGTCGGCCGTGATGACCCTCTTCGCCTCGGCGTCGATTTCAATGGCCCTCTTCCGTGTGATTATCCTTCCGCCGTTGCCGAGGATTATCGAACTCAGCGCCTCGGGAATCGACCTGCAGCCGCCCTTGACCAGGCCCGGCCCGCCCCACCTCAGCGCCGCCTTAATCTCCCTCGCCAGCTCCCCGGCCGGAACGTCTAAGACGCTGTCGGCCCAGCCGAGGAAGCTCTTGATGAAGAGGTCAACGAACTCGTTGTTGCCTATCTTCTCCCTTATCCACTCGCGGCCGCCCATCTCGGCCTCTTCCCCGGTTGGCAGTTTGTTCCTCTTTATATCTGCCAGGAGCTTCATCGCCTTAGCTTTCTCGCGGAGGCTTAAGTACTTCCAGCCCTCACGGTAGTGGAAGGTTCTCCCGTTGTAGAGAATCATGCCCTTCGGATCCGAGTTCACGATTTGGACGTTAGCACCGAGAAGCCCGAGGAGGTGAGCCAGAGGCCCGTCCTCGCCGTGGGGGAGCATGTGGAAGGCCCCCGTTGAGAGGCCGAAGCCCTTGTACTCCAGATTCGTGAAGCGGCCGCCGATGTAGGGCGACTTTTCGATAACGGTGACATCGTAACCATTTTTGGCAAGGAACGAGGCCGTCAGAAGGCCGCCGATTCCGGAGCCTATTACAACTGCCCTCATTTTTCTCACCTGAAAAGCTGAGGAAAGCGGAGAATATAAGGGTTTAGCTATTGCATGACTATGCAACTCCATTACTTTGCGTTCTTTTCGTTCATTCTACGAGTAAGACCTCACTCCAAAAAAATTTACACTCGAGAAAAAAAGAAAGGATTTTTACTTATGATAAACGGAAAAGCTTATAAGGAATGATGGCATAAAAGGTATCGCAAAAACATTACGGAGGTGAACCCTGTGAATTGGAAGGGCTTGATGGCAGTCTTAGCAGGACTGCTGGTGCTGGGAGCATCAGGGGCCACAGTTCACGCAGAAAAGTATCCAACACCTGAAGCTTCAGGAAAGATTATTGGCTATGAGAAAATTACAGTTAATGGCATGGAGCTGCACTTTCTGTTAAATTTGAGATAGACCCCCACGATCCGGTAGAAACTGTAGACGTTGATGTGTACCACTATGCATACAGCACGGCAGTCATGGAATATCCCCCTACATTACATATCAGTACGACTGTAAGAGCATCAAATTAAGCAACAAACTGTCTTTCGGGGGAGAAACATACACCAACGGTTGGAGCATAGGAGGCACTATCTCAATTCCACCCGGATTATCTCTTCAAGTATCCGGTGGAAGTTCCTGGATTTCAATTGATGGTTCATTTGGAGAGGACAACGTTAACAACTACGACTCAATATCGCATTCATACAATGGGAGACTAAAGGTCCATGACTATTTCAAGGTGCGGATTTACAGCGTAAGCTCCATGCCTATGGCAACATTTGAGGTTAAAATGGGCAAGTTCAAAAGCCTCTCCGCGAGCACGTACGTGGCAATAGATTCGTCCGCGTTTTGAGGTGGAAGGATGAGGGAAAAAATCCTAGCTACCCTTTTGATTTTATTGAGCATCACTGCCATTATCTCAATAACGAAAACGCACACTGAAAACGCCACCGCACTCAATATAGCCACCCCCTCATGGACAAACTGGACGATAAAGCGCCTTTACCTCTCCCAGGATCCGGTTACAGGTGGCTGGAACGGCGACGTCTCATTTACAATACTTCCAAGCCTGTATCATACATATCACGGTATCATGACGCTGACCCACCTGAACCTGAGTCCAACACATCCCGAAAAAACCATGGAGTTCCTGAGGGAAGAAGAGGGGGATTTTTACAGCGGTCGGAATTATCCTTCGGTTCTTGACGCCTATTACCTGTTAGCACTTTTTAAAGAGTTCAATATGAGCCCCAGAAACAGGGAGGCCTTCGAAAATTTCATCCTTGAGGACATGAAGAAATCAAACGAGACCTTCCTACATGCAAAAAGCCTCATTCTACTTAATTCTACCCTGGCAAAGAACGTCTCCATGTCCCTCTGGCTCAAGCTGAGACCGGAGCACTCACTGGATTTTTTGTGGGACTTCCTTCAGCTCAAGGGACTTCTTCTGGAGTCGGGATATTCCCTCGACGAAATACCAAACTACACCGTGATGAACGAGACTGCGAGAACTGTGTTTAATGAGGCGTCCCATAGAATAGAGAACCTTGGCTTCTTCGACCTCAACACCCTGGCACGATTTATACGGGAGGAAAACATCAAAAACGAAACGCTGAGGAGAAAAATACTAACGAGTATCCAGAAATACAAGTGCCCTAACGGCGCATACTCTGACACTGGAGGTGCTAAAAAGGGATACATTGACACCACCCATTTGGCGGTGGAGACGATAAACTATGCGGGGGGAGACGTTGGGGAAGACACTGTAATCTACCTGCGATCCCTTGAAGGACCCCTGGGAGGTTTCATAAACATTCCAAACTATATAGTGCCGAATCCCCTGGGTACTGCCTTCTCCGTGATGACCCTTAAGCTTTTGAACGCAACGGTGCCCAATGAGACGGGAGTCAGGAACTACCTACTCACTGAAATCTCGAGGGAAAGCAAACCCAGCCGGATATGGGCGGAATATGAGGCACTAAAGGAGCTTGGTGTATCCAACAGTGATCTTAAAACGAGAGTAGAACCCCGTCTGAAAAGCTTCATCGCCAACCTGAACCTCTCAGATGTCTATCGGGATCACTACCTGCTAAAGGAGGTATACTATCTCCTCGTAACGAGCAGGGAACTGGGCATTGAAATCGATGAACAATGGAAGGAAACAGTGACCTCTTTCGTTTTGAACTTGAAGGACGATGATGGGGGCTTTGGCAGCAAAATATCAAAGATAAAAATCGTTAGGCTCGAAACAACGCTTTATTCCGTTCTAATCCTCAACGAGCTTGGGTATGGATATAGGAATGAAAAGACGGTTAAGTTCATCAAATCCAACAGACACGGCGCCCTGTGGTGGTCCCTGCCGATAACCCGGTACGCTTTGCTGGCCCTAAACTCGATGGGGGCAAAGGTTGACGGGAGAGAAGAGATAGTACAGGCGCTTGAGCTAAGAAAGTGCCCCTATGGCTTTTTCTCTTACGCCCCCTGCGAGCATCCCGAGCACGGAGGGCCTATACCAACGTTTTTGGCGCTTGATATCCTGAGACTTCTCGGTTATCGTTAGCCGCCCATGTTTTTGTTTTTCCAACATTTTGGATTTAAACCGTTCACATGGGGTAAAAGGCTGACAATCGTCTTACAACCCCTTCACCCCTCCCTCTTTTTGGTCCGATCAAGAAGCAAAGCCGCTCTAACTATGCAGTCACGGGAGAAGTAAAAATGAAGGGCCCGCCATTTCCTTAGAGAACAAAAATTAAAGCACATGCACAGCCTCAGAGCCTCCACTCAACTCCGAGCTCCTCGCTGTATGCTTCCAGAACCCTGCTCAGGTACTCCTTTGCCGTGCCAACTTTGTCGAGCCTGAACTTCTCGGCCCACCTCTCGTTTCCGAACTCCTCGCTCCCCGCTGCCACGAGGTCTATAACGCGCATCGAGTCCCAGAAGACCGGCCTGTAGCCCGCTTTCCTCGCGTACTCGATGAGCCTCTTGAGCTGCTTCCTCGCGTGCTCCTCCATGTCCACGTTGGCGCCGTAGGCGTCCATGAAGAGGGCCTTAAGGACGGGCTTCATCCAGCCCCTGTGGAAGCGGCACCAGCCGACGTTGTCGTACCAGAACTCCCAGAGGGCCGAGGCGATTATCTTCTGGGCCAGCTCCTCGGGCTCGAGGAAGACGCCGAACTGGTAGAAGGTCCAGTAGCGGCCCTGAATCGGGAGCGGTATGTAGTTGCCTATCGCCCAGTACATCGTCGGCGTCATCTCTCCGTTCTCGCCGAGCGGAGTGAAGACGGCGTAGTCCTTGAAGCTCTCGCCGTACTTCAGCCTGTCCTTGAAGCGCTCGTCGAAGATTACGCTCGCCTTCCTCTTGCCGAGGCCGATTATCTTGGCTATTTCGTTCTCGGCAAAGGCAACGCGGTGTGCCAGCTCCGCAACAAGCTTGGCGTTGACCTCGCTCGCCTCGACCGGGCGCCCGAGGAGCGCCTCCTTCGTGAACTCCGGCTTTCCGCTTATACCAACCTCCTCCGGCTTGAGCAGACCGCGGTGGACGAGCTCAAGGACCCAGGCGGCGGTTCCGCCGAACTCTATCGCGTCGAAACCCATCGCGTCTGCCGCGTGGACGCTTATGTCACTTGCCCTCAGAGAGATGCTTCCGCTGAGCGGACCGTTGGCCTCGTAGGGCTCATATTCGACGTGGTGGCCGCGGCGGTACTTCTTACAGACGACGGGACACGGCTCGCCGCAGGTCGTCCAGTTCTTGGGCGTTATGGCCTCTTCGTTGAAGGGCTCCCAGTAGTGCTTCATGATGTTCTCATGGATCCTTATGCGCTCCTCCTTTGGAATGTACGGCATCTGCCAGTTGAGTATCGGAACGAAGTCGCCCTCGGCCGGGTAGTTGCCGCCGAAGGTTCCGCCGGTGTTGAGCTTGGGGTTGAAGCGGTACTTGGTGGTCTTCTCACTTATGATTTCGTTGTAGGGCTTCTTGTGGACGCCTTCAACTATGCCCTTGGCCGTTCTGAAGTTGCCGATGTCTTCACCCGGGAAGGGCCTCTTCCTCGGCTTTCCGCCGAAGATTATTCCGACGACGTTGTGGGCACGGAGGAGAACGCTTCCGGAACCTCCGCGGGCGGCCCAGTCTTCGCTGCCTACGAGCCTCTCCCCCTTCCTGAGCGCCTGGGAGAATATCGCGCCGTAGTTGGTGTTTAGAGCAGCGGGGCCTACAACGGCTATGCGGTACTCGAAGTCAAACTTATCGCCAAAGGTATCGATGAGGTACTGGGTGAGGGCATAAACTCCCTCCTCATCCCTATAGCCCCTCCAGATTTCAACGACCTTCTCCAGCTCAACCTCATGGAGCTCCACATTTACGTTCTCACCGTCGTTGTAAAGTAGGACTACCACCGGCTTCTCGGCCTTGCCCTCGAAGGTCACGAAATCAACGCCGACGTTCTTGAAGGCGTAGGCCGCTCCACCCATGGCGGAGGGAAACAGGGTTCCGTAGAGGGGGGAACGGAAGAAGAACATGAGCCTGTGGGCCCCAGGCAGGGTTGAGCCCGAGAAGGGCCCCATTCCCATGACAACGACGTTCTTCGGGTCGTATGGCTCAATGTCGTAGGTTTCGAGGGTCTCGTGAACCTCTATACCGTAGTCTATTACGCCATATACCCCTTCCCTCTCCAGCTCCTCACTCTCCACTTTCTTCTCGTCCAGGTTGAGCCTGAGAACTGTGAACTTCATGACTCCCACCCCTGTGTATCACTCCGAGTGTTAGTTTTGGGGTGAAGAATATTTAAGGCTTCCGATGGGCCTATCAAAAAAGTTGGGCGGGAGGTTATAAAAACCTTAGCAATCGGGACGGCCGGGGAACGTTGCAGAAACCAAAGGGGAAAGGGAAGGTATCACTCGATGTCCTCAAAGCGCTCCTCGAGCCTCTTGAGGACGCCCGGGAGGGTGGTGTACTCCATGTCCTCCATCGGGAGCCTGTGGGGCTCGAACGGGCCGTGCCTGCGCATGTACTCGGCGATCTCGACGGCCTTCTGCCTGGCACCGTCGAAGGCCGGGTCGTCGAAGAGGTCAACCGGGCCGACGAGCTTTCCTTCCGGGCTTATCTGCCAGCCGAGGGCGACGACGCGCGGCGGGCCGTCGAACCTCGTCGGGTTGGCCTGGTGCATCGCGACCGGCATGACCGGGCCGTTGTGGGAACCCCTCATCCATCCGCTGACGAGGTGCGGGAAGGCGAAGGGCTCAAGAACCTCGCCAAGGGCCGGCAGTCCGCTCTGGGCGCGGACGATGGCGACCGGGTCGTCCTTCCCTATGTACTCGCCGGCTATCTCAAAGAGCTTCTCGGTGCTCACAACAGCGACCGGCTCGTCCTTGGCTATCTTGTGGCCCTCCTTCGGGAAGACGCGCTTGATGACGTACCTGCTCTTGGCGCCGATGAGGGCCAGAAGATCGTAGACCTCCTCCGGCGTGTTGAGGATCACGCGCTTGTGCTCCTTTATGTCCCAGACCTCGAAGCGAAAGCCCATGTGCATGTTCGGGTCGATGACGAGGCCGGCGGTGTTGAACGGGTCCGCGAACATTCTGAATATCGGTAAATTGAACGCGCCGGGCTCGGTCTTGTCCATGTGGAAGGTGACGACGGGCTCGCTCTTTCTGAGGGTTATCTCCATCTCGGCTATTCCCGGACCCATTCCACGGATGTTGCCGCTGAAGGCGTCCTTGAGGAGGTCCTGACCGGCACCGTAGAGGCCGAGCTCCTTGGCAACCTTGGTGGCCTCCTCGAAGGCCTTCCAGGCCAGGCCGTGTATCTCGGAGCTGTCAACACCCTTCCTGTGGGTCATGATGAGCTGAAGGTCATCTCCGCAGGTGGCGACGTAGAAGTCGATGATGGTTCCGTCCTCCACGGCCTTTGAGAGGACTTCCTCGGCCGTCTCGACGAGCTGCGGGTGCACCCTCGAGTGCCCCGGCCAGCCGCCGATGTCAGCCTTGATCACGCTGAGGGTTATCTTTTCTCCAACTGCCATTGGCAACCACCGATAGCTTTAACCACTTTTATGCTTATAAAACGTTAATATCACCGTCGATGATACACAAAAAGGAGTCAAAATTCGGGAAGCCTAAGGGTGTGGGAGCAAGAACGAGAGGGACCTCACTCGCAGATGTCCGTCCAGCCGAACTCCTCCCTGGCCACCTTGATGAGGTTTTTGAGTTCCTCCTTCTTAATGTTGACACTGGAACTCGCCCCGACGAGGGCGATGATGCCGTGCACCTCTTCCTGGACCTGGATCACATCGTCGCTGACCTTGACTATGCGGAGCTCCCTCCTGGCCGTCTCGTCGTCGCTTATCTTAAATTTGTCCTTTCCAATAACCACGGGCTCTTCCATGGTAATCACCAGAATATTTTTGTAAGCCAAAGTTAATAAAACTTCCGCCAATCATAAAACTTATAAACCTGCCCCGGCTAAGGTTAAGCTGGACGGGGGCATGGTGTAGCCTGGTCCATCATCGCGGGCTCCAGAGGTATGAGGACTTGCGGGTTTGCTGATTTGGGGATGAGCCTTTGGAGCTCTGACCCGGAGAAACCCGCGGACCGGGGTTCAAATCCCCGTGCCCCCACCAATTCTAAAAGCAGTTTGGATGGAATGTCGGGCCGTTCAGCGGGCAAGAGTTTTTTCAAGATCGTTAATGGGCCTCAGCTCGGAGGTCAGTATGCTGAATGTTCTCTCGTTCAGGGATTCCTTATCAACGGTCACGATAACAAGTCCCCGATTAAGAGTGGCAAAGTCTTTGATGCTGGTTATGAATTTAAGAACCGCATCCTCCCCGTTCTCCAGGATAAAGTACTCCACACAGTCGATCAGGATTACCTTGTCAATATTGGCCGTCTCAAGGAACCTCCTGAGATTGTCCATTATAACCTCCAGCTTCGTTGGACTCACTGCATCGCCGTGTTGAACCGTAGATACCCACATCACAGGGATCAGCTTGAGACCGAGCTTTCTACGGAACATGTCGGGAGGATCCCTGGTAACGGCTATCCCCGGCATGCGGTAGCGTTTTGTAAGTTCCGTAAAAATCAGGTGCGCCCTGTCCCTCTCCCCCCAGTACGCACCGTACCTGATGGAGTCCGCCGGTTCCGAGGCTATCGGGACTATCATATATTCCCCGCGGGCAAACGGTAGGTATATCATAACGGAGGAGACGAGAAGCAGCAGGGCACCGACGGTGAGCATAACCGAACGGATCCATGAGTACGTGGGGTCGTTGTTCAGTACGGTAGTCCTTAGGAGAACGCCTATCACCTGTGCCACCACGATCAGCGAAAACGCGAGGAGGAGCGAATTGAAAGCCCGAATAAAATAGCTGAATCCGAGGTTTTTCTTTGTCTTCCCACCCATAGCCAGCAGGACAACAACGATTATGAACGTCGCCACGAGAACGATTAAATCCCTGATGAAATACCCTATCGATATTATTTCCGGCATAGTAATAGTTTTGCAGAGGGAATATTTAAACTTTTAACCGGCCCCCATTCCCGAAAGGCAAACTCATGAAAAGAAAAGCAGAGCAAGACGCCTAACCGACCCCCCAAGGGGGATGGGCTTGAAAAAGGAAAAGTCACTTCAGCCTTTCAAGGATTATCGCAGGACAGACCTTTGTGACACCCTCAAGCCTGCCTATCTTGTTGGAGATTATGTCGGACAGGTCCTCTCCGTCCCTGGCCCAGACCTCGGCCATTATCATGTGGTCGCCGCTGGTCAGGTAAACCTCCCTCACGAAATCGAACTCCTTGATCTTCTCGGCAACGTCAAATATCTTCTCCGGCAGCGTGTCAACGCCCGTGAGGCTGACCAGGTTGTAGCCCAGCTTCGCCGGGTCAACGATGACGGTGTACTGCTTTATAACCCCCGCCTCCTCCAGGGCCTTTACGCGCTTCCTTACGGCGGTCTCACTTATGCCCAGGACCTTCGCTATCTCCGTGAACGGAGTGCGGGCGTCCTTGGTGAGCATCTCGATTATGATATTATCTCTCTCGTCAAGCATTTTCATCACCCCTGTTTACCTCTATGCTGACCAAGTATATTAAGTTTTTGAACCCAGGGGTTCTAAAATTAAACCCCAAGTTTAAGTTTGACAACCGTCTCCACGTGGGGTGTGTGAGGGAACATGTCAATCCCCACAGCCCCCTCCAGGGAATAAACCCCGGCCAGTTCGTCGAGATTGGCTCTGAGAGTCCTTGGATTGCAGGAGACGTAAACGATGCTCTGCGGTTTATCTTTTAAGATTTTCCTTATCAGTTTGGGATGCAATCCTGCCCTCGGCGGATCAACTATTATGGTATCGTATTCCGAAAGATTTTCAACATCCCTGTCCTGCCCCACCCTAAACGTGGCGTCAACGCCGTTGAGCCCGGCGTTTCTGTTCGCCATCTCCACCGCGAAGGGATTTACCTCGATTCCCTCAACGGAGAATCCCCTTTTGGCCAGATAGATGCCGAAGGTCCCCACACCAGAGTAGAGGTCAAGAACCCTCTCACCGTCAACGAGCTCAGCCACCTTGCGCACCAGGGTGACCGCCTGATGGCTGTTCGTCTGGAAGAAGCTGTTTGGATGGATCAGGTAGGTAACGTCGTCGAGCCGCTCCCGTATGAACTCACTGCCCCAGAAACGCTCTATTTCACCATAGGAGACGTCGCTCGGGGTCCGGTTCACGCTCCAATACACCGAGTCCGCATAGCCAAAATAGTCGGGGAAGGACTCGGGGAGACTGCCCTCCGAGGTGACGAGGTTCACCATCAGCTCGCCCGTGAACTTGCCCTCACGGATGACGATGTAGCGCAGAAAACCCTCGTTCTTCCGTATCTCGTACAGACTAGGGGTGTGGTCTTCTATAAACTCCCTCAGGGAGCGGAGAACCCTCCTGCTGGATTCGCCGAACACGGGGCACCACTCGATGTCAACCGCGTCCCACCATGTGCCGCGCCTCCTGAACCCAATACCGTTTGTCGAAATGACAACATCGATGCGGTTTCTGTGACCGTAAATCACGGGCGATGGAATAACTTCGACGTCAATACCAAGAAGGGTCGAGAGCTTCTCCGCCTTGAACTTAACCTGCCCCCCGTAGGGGATGTGCTGAAGAAGGCACCCTCCGCAGACCCCAAAACTGGGACACACCGGTTCCACTCTGCTGGCGGAGGGCTCCACGACCTCAAAATCAGTGGCGGTTAGCTTCCGTTTTTTCTTCCGCCATTTTCTCACTTCAACAACGTCGCCGGGTGCGGTGAAAGGAACGTGGATTTCCCTCCTTCCCACACGTACAACGCCCAGTCCCTCATGGTCGAGCCTCTCAACGATTCCCCGCATACTCCTCCCTCCCCGACACGCTTTATAAACCTGCCCTCCGCCCTTGAATACTTGCCAACCATGTTCACGGAAGGTTTATTTAGTTCGTTAACGTAACTAGTAACGGTGCCACCGAATGTTCGGCAGGCATAAAGATGCTGTGTATAAGGTACTCGCCACAAAAAAGAGGGCGGTCGCCCTCCAGAGTCTGAGCGCCGAACTCGAAACACCCGCACCCGCGGTCTTTAGGGCCGTGAAGGAGCTGGAATCCGACGGTCTCGTTGAGGTCTTCTACGGCCGGGACAAGGCCGCCATAATGGTTCGCGCCAAAACAATAGGGGATTACATCTGAGCCCCTTTCAATAATTTTCTCTTGGAATTAATGCAGCCGGAGGCCCAGTTAATGGTATCCATAGTCATCACCGGGAGGGGAGGTGCGGGAAAAACAACGATGAGCGCAAACCTGAGTACGTACTTCTCACGAAGGGGCTACCGCTCGCTCGTCGTGGACGGTGACCTGTACCTCCCAAAGCTCGCCTTTCACTTCGGGATATACAACCCCCAGTATAACCTGCACACCCTTCTGAAGGATCCAAACATGCGGGTTGTCCAGGCGGTTTACCACGACCCCAGAACAGGTGTTGACATACTACCGGGCAGCTCAAAGCTCTACGACGTCATCGACCTGGATCAAAAGAGGTTGCGGGAGATAGTGCGGGAGATCGGAACCCGGTACAGGGTCACCATAATAGACTCCCCTGTAGGCATACCCTTCGACACGATATCGACCTTCCGGCTCGCCCAGTACCAGCTCATCATAGTGGAGATAGAGCGCTGTCCGATACACTCAATCCACAGAATGATCGAGAACGAGGTCGTGAAGCTTAAATCGCTGGGGGACGCATACGGCCTCAAGGTCGGCGTGATCCTCAACAAGGTGCGTGAATCATCACACAGTGTGGACGACATAATCGACTTTCTCGAGTACAGCGTGGACGTGCCAGTTGTTGGGGTCATACCCTTCGATCACAGGGTTCCCGAGGCGACGAACTACGGAAGGCCGGTCATCGACTACGCGCCCCACTCCAAGGCATCGAGGGCGATAGCCGAGAGCGGTGCCATCCTGAACGAGTGGATATTCGGAAGGGAAAGAAGAGAAGGCGTGTTCCACAGGCTCTACGAGGCCATAACCTCATTCCTGCACTCCGGCAGAGTCCCTGCGGGCAAAAAGCTCTGAAACCGTGACAAGGGGGATAAACCGGTACCTCTCCCCTATTCTCTCGGCAGCGCCTTCCTCCCTGTCAACCACCACGCTTATGGCAACTATCTCCGCCCCAGCCTTCTCCAGGACCTCAGCCGCGCGCAGAACGCTTCCGCCGGTGGTCGTCACGTCCTCAACGAGGAGTATCCTATCGCCGGGGCTCACCTCACCCTCAATCTGGCTCCCCGTACCGTGCCCCTTGGGCTTCTTGCGGACTATGACGAGGGGCTTTCCGGTTTCCAGCGATAGCGCCGTCGCTATCGGTACCGCTCCGAGCTCCGGGCCGGCGACGCGGTCGAACTCTATGCCAAGCGCTCCGGCCTTCCCGGCCATCAGCCTCGCGATTATCTTCAGCGCCCCGGGATTCGTGGAGAGCTTCTTGACGTTGATGTAGTAGTCGCTCTCCCTGCCGGAGGTGAGAACGAAGCGGCCGAAGAGTACCGCTCCCTCCGAGAAGAACATATCAACGAGCTGGCCCTTCATGTCCTCCATTTTGAACACCTTCATGTAAATTTCTCGGCAGTTCCGGAGGAAAATCCACACGGGATTTAAAAAAGTTGACGCCAACGTTAATAAGGGGGAATGGTGGAGAAAATACCATGCTCACACCGGAAAAAGTCATCGAGTACTACTTCGGAATCATAACGGTGGTCGGAGGCCTGTCCGTTCTGCTGGCAATCAAGTACACCCTCCGGAGATGGCGCTCCTTTCCCGGGAGCGGCTGGAAGGTTCAGGGATTTGCCCTCGGTATTCTCGGCCTGGTCGTGGCATCCTTCCTTGAGGCGCCCCTCCTCTTCCTCAAGACGTGGATTGCGCTGGCCTTCGCTGCCGGGATAATCGAGGAGTCCGTGAAGCTCCTGCCCCTGAAGTTCTTCGGGCGCTCGCCGGAATGGGAGAGGTGGAAGCTCGTCATCGGGGCAGGCCTTTTCCTCGGGATTGTAGAGGGAATAATGTACACCGCAGGAATCTTCGCCCTGAACCAAGAACCCTACCTGGTGGCCGTTAGGGTGGTGCTTATGGGACTGCACACGGTCTGGGCGGCTATTTCCGTTGGCTTCCTGCTCGGCGAGACCGGGTGGAAACGCTTCACAGGGCTGGCCTTTTCGATGGTCGCCCACGCCCTCTACGACCTCCCCTCCCTGGCCACGGTGGACGGCTATTCGGGAAACGCGATCGCTTACCTGGCCGGCCTCTCGACAGGTTTCCTTCTCGCAACCCCGCTCATGGCGAAGAGGGCCGCCGAGCTGGCCGGAAAACTGGTTCCCGAGGAAGGTGAAGAAACGGGCGAGGTGCGGGAAAACGCTGAAGAAACTGAGGAAAGCGAGGTCACCTCTTCGCCTTGAACCTCTCCTGGAACTCGTAGAGCTGGGCTATGCGCTCGATTGTGTCCACCTCCTCCGGACTCTTGTCCTCCCTCAAAGCGACGTAGCGCGGGAACCTCAACGCAAAGCCGCTCCTGTACTTGGGGCTCTTCTGTATCTCCTGGTAGGTGACCTGGATAACAACCTTCGGCTCTATCTCGACGTACTTGCCCTCCTCGCGGACTATGAGGGGCTTGAGCATCCTGGTGAACTCGGCCAGATCCTCGTCGGTGAAGCCGCTCCCAACCTTTCCAACAGGGACGAACTCGCCGCTGTGCGGGTCGAAGGCAGCTACCAGGAAGGAGCCGAGGAGGTGTGCGCGCCTTCCCTCGCCCCACTCCGCACCGATGATGACGAGGTCGAGGTCCTCCATGGTGGGCTTTATCTTTAGCCACTTCTTGCCCCTGTTTCCCGGCTCGTAAACCGAATCCAGGCGCTTCGCCATCAGCCCCTCGTGGCCGAGCTCAAGGGCGCGCTGGTAAAAGGTCCCCGCCTCGTCGGCGCTCCCGGTGACCAGCTGCTCCGCCAGCCTTATCCGCTCACCCGGGGAGATTATACCCTCAAGCCTCTCCCTGCGCTCGGAGAAGGGGGTGTCTATCAGCCCCTCACCGTCAACGTAGAGGACATCGAAGAGGTTCAGCTCAAGGGGAATCTTCTCTATCATCTCCTCGATGTTGTACTTCCGCCTGAACCTCCTCAGCACGTACTGGAAGGGTCTGGGCTTTCCACCCTCACCCACTGCAACGAGTTCGCCCTCCACGATAGCCTTTTCAGCTTTTACGCTCTCCAGGACGGCGTCAACAACCTCCGGAATGGACTTCGTCACGTTCTCCAGCCTGCGGGAGTATATAACAACCCTGCCGCCGTCCTTGTGAACCTGAACGCGTGCCCCATCGTATTTTATCTCGAACGCCGCCTTTCCGCCCATCTCCGTCAGCGCTTCCCTCACGCTGGCCGCGTTCTGGGCGAGCATCGGCCTTATGGGCTTGCCCACCTGGATTCTGACCTTTGAGAGGCCGTCGTTGCCCTCAAGCTTCGCAACCTTTGCCACGTATCCGAAGTCGCTCGTGAGCATGTAGGCCCTCTCTACGAGTTCGGCCTTGACGCCAAAGGCGCTCGCTATGGCATCTCTCATGAGTCCCTCTGCAACGCCCGTCCTCATCGTCCCGAGGACGGTTCTGGCGAGGTACTTGCCCTCCTCCGGTCCGGCGTCCATGAAGAGGTTGGCCAGATACTTCAGCTTTCTGTCCTGACTCCCCTGCCCGCTGGCCTCGGCTATCTTCACGAAGGTGTCGTAGACGCGCTTTATGGTCAGCGGCTGGGAGAAGAAGCTCTTCTGTCTTTTCTTCTTCAGGGCTAAAGCAACGCTCTCCCCGAGGTCTCCGGTGTCCCTCACCGAGTTCTCTATCTCACGCTCGGGAACGCCGGTGGCCATGGAAACGGCCTTTATGAGGAGCTTCTCGCCCACACCAAGCTCCCTCTCGTCCCAGTCCGGGAAGACCTTTCCGAGGATGATGTAGGGGATTATCTCGAGGAGCTCATCGGATGCCTTCCTGAGGAAATCGGAGACGAACCTTGTCTTGAGGGTTTTGAGGGTTGTTTTTTCCAGGCGTCTGTAAAGGTCTGCCAGTTCGGAGTACCTCATACTCACCACCTATGGATGGATTAGAATGGAGGGATAAAAGGATATTGGGTTACCGTTAAATATTCCGGGTACGTACGAAAAACCATGAGGGAGGAGATAGAAAGGGAGCTGGAAGTTTCAGAGGAGGAGCTTTCCTCGGCCCAAATCCTTTTCGAACATGGAAAGTACCGGGACGCCATAAGCAGGGCGTACTATTCGATGTTTCACTCCGCCAAAGCCCTCCTGCTGATCAAGGGGATTGCCCCAAAGAAGCATTCGGGAACACTTGCAATGCTTGGCACGTCATACATAAAGGAGGGACTTCTGGGCGAATACTACGGAAAAGCCTTTACTAAGGCATTCCAGATGAGAAGTCAAGCGGATTACAACGTCATGTACACGCCCTCCAGAGAGGAAGCCGAAGAAATACTGGAACTGGCCATGGATTTCCTCGAAAAATCAAGGGAGATGGTCTCAAAATGGATGCAAGAATGAAAGCGCTGGAGGACTTCCTGAAGTTTCTGAAGGGCAACTTTGAGGGACGCATTGAGGAAGTTTACCTGTTCGGCTCATATGTTAGGGGTGACTACACGGAAGAGAGCGATGTGGACCTGCTTGTGGTTGGTGATGTCTCCCTTGATGAACTGATAGACGGGATATTTAACGTACTGATGAGGCATGGCGTAGTTCTCAACGTGGTGGTGGAAAAGCCGGAGGAGTTCAAAAGGTGGAGGGATACCTCCTTCCACCGCACCGTTATAAACGAAGGGATAAGGGTTTACTAACCAACCCACCTGCCAACCTTCGGTCTGCCCTCGTGGATTCCGGTCACGTCGTAGGGCAGGTTGAGGTCGGAGAGGAGGTTCTTGGCGTTCTCCACCTCCTTCTCCCCGAGAAGGGCGAAGAGGCCCCTTCCGAGCATTATCATGGAGCTGGGGGTGGAAATAACTTTGTCCAGCTCCCTCGCCAGTTCCAGGAGTTCACCGCTCAGGAGGCCGGTTTTCTCCGCGAATTCCCTCGCGAGGGCCATCATCCTCTCCGGCCTCGGTTCCAGGAGGAGCTTCTCAAGTGCCCCCTTCCCCTCGCGCTCTATGGCCTCCACGACGTCCCCGTCCAGAACCTCCCTGGTTGAAAGCCTGCCCAGGGGGACGACGAGAACGCGGTAATCCTCGAAGAAGAGGTTGTCAACGATGCCAACGCCCGGGCCGCCGGCCTTCACGCGAACCTCTATCCCGCCGGCCAGCTGGCCCACGACGTCCCCGAGACCGCCCCTGTTGAGGATCTCGTACTTGTGCGCTACCTGAGCCGCTTTAAGCCACGTCCCACCGAAGGCGTAGCTCAAAGCCAAGGCCGTTCCCAATGCACCACCGGCGCTGTTGCCGAAGCCGTAGCCGTTCGGGAAATCGAAGTACTGCCAGATTTCAACCTCTCCCGTAAAATCATCGGGAACTATCTCATCTGAAACTGAATAGCTTATGACCGCCCTTTCCCTCCCAACCGGCTCGCCGTTGAAGGCGATGTGTACGTGTCTCTCGAGGGTGCCGGTATCTATGCTCGCGAAGACGTTGACACCCCTGTCAAGGTTTACCCCGGCCCCGAGGGAACCGGCCTTGAGGGGGTCGTCGTGAAATTTGGGGACGAAAAAAGCCGTTATGTGAGCCGGAACGAAGGTTCTAACGAGCAACCTCTCACCTCCGAGAAAAGTGCACCCTCGGCCTTTTAAAAGTGGCGAGAAAGGAAAAAGAAAACATCAGTCCTCGGCCACGTAGACCGGAACCCTGCCGTGGGGTATGCCGTACTTCTTGCCGTACCACTCGCTGAGGAAGTACCAAGCGCCGACGAGGAGGATCAGGCCGAGCGGAAGGAGCACCGCCCAGCTGTGGACACCGAAGCCAAAGAGTATGTAGAGGAATACTCCGACGCTCGATGCGGTTACCGCGTACGGCACCTGCGTTGTGACGTGGTCTATGTGGTCCGAACCGGAGAACATCGAACTCATGATGGTCGTGTCGCTGATCGGCGAGCAGTGGTCGCCGAAGATACCGCCGGCGAAGACCGCACCGATGGCGGCGAAGACCTCCGGGCCAACGTAGCCCGTAACGCCGTAGGCGAGCGGTATGGCGATGGGCAGCATGATGCTGAAGGTTCCCCAGCTCGTTCCGGTCGTGAAGGAGATGAACATGGCGATGAGGAACACTATCAGCGGCACCCAGCCGCCGGTGACGCCGGCGCTCTTGGCGAGGTCAACGATGTAGGGCGCGGTTCCAACGGCGTCGGTGGCGCTCTTGATGCTCCAGGCCAGGAGCAGTATCGTGTTGGCTATGACCATCTGCTTCATTCCGCGGACGATGGCGTCCTCAGCCTCCTCGATGGTCATGCGCTTCATGGCAAGCACGAGGAAGAATGCCACCACGACCATGGCAAAGGAACCCCAGAGAAGCGCCAGGGCGGAGTCGGAGTTTCCAAGGACCTCCATGAGGCCGCCTTCAGCGTAGGCCGCGCCACCGCCGCCGGTGTACCACATGCCGTAGAGGGTGACGAATATGAGCGTCAGTATCGGCCAGATGAATATGTGGACGCTGCCGTCCTCCTTCGGCATGCCGAGGTCAACCTCGGTTGTCATGAGCGGCTTCGCACCGTCGCGGAGGACTTTACCCTCGGTCCTGGCGCGGTACTCTGCGTGGAGCATAGGGCCGTAATGCCTGTGGGTGAAGGCCACGATGAAGACCAGTATTATCGCGAGTATCGAGTAGAACCTGAAGGGAACGCTGTGCATCCAGGCGACGTAGGCGCCGTAGTCAACGTTGAGATCCTTGAAGGCGTCGCCGATGAGACCGACCTCGTAGCCTATCCAGGTGGAGAC
Source organism: Thermococcus sp. JdF3 (assembly GCF_012027495.1). Taxonomy (NCBI): domain Archaea; kingdom Methanobacteriati; phylum Methanobacteriota; class Thermococci; order Thermococcales; family Thermococcaceae; genus Thermococcus; species Thermococcus sp. JdF3. The sequence goes on from NZ_SNUK01000007.1 coordinate 120,196, forward strand.
CAGCGCCAGTCCCGCAACGGGTGCCGCGGTCGAGTCGTCTATGTAGGCGAGCATCTCACGGGAGACCCTCGTCCTGTCGGTGATGGGCCTCATGGTGTTGCCGACTATGATGGTGTTGGTGTAGTCGTCGAAGAATATGAGCACACCGAGGAGCCATCCCATCATCGCGGCGCCGCGGCTGCTGCGCACTTTGCTCGCCAGGGCGCGGCCTATTGCCATCGCTCCTCCCGACTTGTATATCAGTCCCACGCCCGCACCGATGAGGAAGTCGAAGAGCAGTATCTTGACGTTCCAGTCATCGATGGCGTTGCCTACTATCCAGTCGAGGGTCTGGGTGGTTCCCGTCACCGGGTTCCAGCCGGAGACCATCACACCTCCAATCCAGACACCAGCAAAGAGAGCCAGGATAACCCTCTTCGTCCATATCGCCAGGATAATAGCCACCAGCGGTGGCAGCAGAGACAGTATCCCGAAGTCCGACACGGTTTCACCTCCAACGGGTTTCAACCCCATAAATATCGGCAATATATAAATTTTCCTGGAATATTTTTGACATACTGTCAGCGTTTCGAAAATGCTGCTGAACTGCCATGCAGACCCATGATATTGTGTGGCCATTTCAGTGAACATTGCCGTTGCCCTGTATTATGACATACTTTCAAGTACATTAATGCGCACCACCACCATAAAAACCTTTCTCAAAAAAAGCTTCAGCGGAATACCACAAAGACCTTACAAAACGGTAGGGGTTCACTGGTTACTTGGAATAGTAATTGAAAGATGAAGAAAGATTCATAATGCGGGTGAACCAATGAGTTCCTTAAGCCTGAGAAAGTCCTTTCTGAGCTCCTCCCTTATGGGCGGCCTGTAAAGTGCGGCGGCCGGGTGATACATCGGCATTATGATTATCTTCCCGAAGAGAGTGTGGGTTTCGAAGGTTTTTCCGTGTATCTTGCTTATGGGTTCAGGGTCAAAGCCGAATTTCTCCAGGATGTACCTCATGGAGTGCCTGCCGAGCGGAACTATAACCCTGGGCCGGATGATGTCTATCTGTCTGTCGAGGTAGGGCGAACAGGCGTTGATTTCCTCCTCGGTCGGGTCACGGTTCTCCGGCGGGCGGCACTTGACTATGTTGGTTATGTAAACCTCATCCCTGGCGAGACCTATCTCAGCCAGGAGCTCGTCGAGAACCTTTCCTGCCCTTCCGACGAAGGGGAGGCCCTTCTGATCTTCCCAGTAACCCGGAGCCTCGCCAACGAACATGACCCTGGCACCATAGCTCCCGGAACCGGGAACGGCGTTGGTTCTAAGGCCCCCAAGCGGGCATTTCTGACAGGTTCTTATGCGCTCTTCAAGCTTCCTCATGAGTTCTTCCTTCCCCATGGGAGCACCTCATGAGAGCGTCTTCTGGGAGAGATAGGCTCTGAGGAACTCGACCCAGGCGGTGTAGTAGCCCTTCTCGTACTCGTCCCTGAACTCGTGCTCGAGTATCCCCTGGAAGTGCTCGAGGAGCTTCTCCGCCTTCTTCCTGTCGTGCTCGCTGATCAGCTGGACTATCAGGGAGTTTGGGTCGTTGTCCTTTATGGCGCTCATGAAGCCGTTTATGGCCTTTCCGTAGCCCCTGCCCCACTCGTCGGAGCCGGCCATCTTCTGAAGCTTCTCCAGGTGCCCCTTGGCCCTGGAAAAGTCCCTCTTTAGCAGAGCCCCCAGGAACATCTCCATCCTCATCTCTCTCGCCGGCATTCTACCACCTCCCCAAGGATAGTACGGCCGGCTTTTAATGGTTTCCTCGGATTGAACGGTTCCGTAGGCTACCCACATATGTCCCATACCTATGAAGGAAAATTTGCATATTTACGCAAAAGCTTTTATACCCGGTGATTGGAGAGATAAGCAGACATAGCGAAGTCAAACGAAGGGGTGAAACCCATGGCCGAAAGTGTTGGTGAAGTTCCCAGCGGCGAAAAAGAGTTCGCCGAATCAACCCGCAGAATAAGGGATATTATCGAATTCCCCGAGATAAATGAGGAAGAGTTTGAACGCATGCTCAAGAGCGCAAGCAGGGCCTACGGAGGGCCCCTGCCCCACAGGACTTACTCCATCTGTCCCGAAACCAGGAGGATCGTTCCCGCCCTCGTATGGGAAAGGGATGGAAAGGTCTGGATAACCAAACGCTGCCCGGAGGGCATGATAACCGATGTTTATTATGAAGACGTTGAGATGTACTACCGCTTCCAGAGGTGGAAGTACGACTTCAAGCTCATGAGCGTCAACGTTGAGAACACCGGCGCCAACTGCCCCTTCGACTGCGGTATGTGCGCCAGGCACCGCTCCCACACCAACCTGCTCAACATCGTGCTCACCAACCGCTGTAATTTAAGCTGCTGGTATTGCTTCTTTTATGCCAAGGAAGGCCAGCCGATTTACGAGCCGACCCTCGAGCAGATTAGAATGATGCTCCGCAACGCCAAGAAGCAGCACCCGGTCGGAGCCAACGCCGTCCAGCTCACCGGCGGCGAGCCGACCCTCAGGGATGACCTCATCGAGATAATCAAAATCGCCAAGGAGGAGGGCTACGACCACGTCCAGCTCAACACCGATGGAATAAAGCTCGCCTTCGAGCCGGAGCTGGTAAAGAAGATTCGCGAGGCGGGCGTTAATACCCTCTACATGAGCTACGACGGAATGACGCCCCAGACCAACTGGAAGAACCACTGGGAGGTTCCCCTCATCTTCGAGAACGTCAGGAAGGCCGGAGGGCCGGGAATAGTCCTCGTGCCCACCACCATAAGGAACGTGAACGACCACGAACTCGGGGCCATAATCAACTTCGGTCTGAACCACCTCGACATCGTCAGGGGTGTAAACTTCCAGCCGATTTCCCAGGTTGGAAGGGTCCCCAAGAAGGAGCGCCAGAGGTTCAGGATAACCATACCCGGCGCCATTAAGAGGATTGAGGAGCAGACCAACGGGGCAATAGCCATGGACGACTGGTACCCGATTCCAATAGCGGGACACATAGCGCGCTTCTTCGAGGCCTTCACCGGCTCCCGTTACTACATGACCAGCCACTACTGCTGTGGCGCCGCCACCTACGTCTTCCTCGACCGCGAGAACAAGCGCGTCGTCCCGATAAGCAGGTTCCTCGACGTCGAGGGCTTCGTCGAGTACCTCGAGACCAGGGCCGAGGAGATAGAGCAGTGGAAAACCATGGGCAGGTTCCAGAAGCTCAAGCTCGGGGCCGAGATCTTCATGAAGTTCCGCTCCTTCTACGATGACAGGTACGCGCCGAAAGGCATCAAAGTCCTCGACCTCATCAAGAACGCCTTCATGTACGGCAACTACGACGCCCTCGGAAAGTTCCACACCAACGCCCTCTTCCTCGGCATGATGCACTTCATGGACGAGTACAACTACGACGTCGAGCGCGTCGAGCGCTGCGTCATCCACTACGCCATGCCCGACGGCAGAACTGTGCCGTTCTGTACCTTCAACGTGATCCCTGAACTCTACCGCGACAAGGTGCAGTCCCAGTTCAGCTACACCTGGGAAGAGTGGAAGGCAATGCACCCGGACTGGGACTACCGCAGGGACAAATACATCAGGACGAAGGAGTTCGTTGAGAGGATGAAGAACAGCGAGCTCTACAGAAAGACATACATTGACATAGAGAACTACTTCGGCCCGAATACGAGGTGATTGCGATGAGCGGGAGGGTTTACAACAAGACCCTTATCAGGATGGACTTCAAGTTCGGCAGGATAACCCCCGAAGAGGCCCGCGCCAGACAGTACGAGCTCCTCAGGGACGGACGGGTATGGAGGGCGTTCATCAACGGCTACGCCAAGAACGGTTTCGTGGTCTTCGACGGGGAAACCCTCTCAAAGGAGGAGGTGCTTGAAAAGCTGAGGGGCTTCGAGCCGGAGGTAACCTCCATCGGGAGGCTTACCGTCGGGGAGCTCGTAGAGTCCAGCTACTCATGGAACAACGTCCTTTCAAAGGCGTGAGGTGCATTCTTCTATCTTTACTCTCCGCCTTTTTAAATCGTGAATGATAGATGGACCTCACCGCGTGAACTGCTGTTTTCTGCTGTTGAATCTCCCCCAGAAGGACGAAGCTTCCAGAAGAGAAAAGTAATTACCTACATACCGCCCTACACAAAAGCGATTTAAGTTTTAAGCAGTATAACATCAATAGTCAGACATCGATATACTATTTAGTCGTCTGACGACCGTAGCAGACCACGGGGAGAGGTGGTTTCCATGCAGTTTAAGAAAAAGATCATCATGACCATGGCCACAGCCCTGGTTATCACCGTACTGATAGGCTCCCTCATTGTGATATCCTCATCGCTCATGATGAGGGACAGCATACGGACCTCCCTCGACGAGGAGCTGGGCCACAACCTCCCGAAGCTCATGGCGGAGGGCATTAAGGCCCCAATAACCGAAGAGGCAGGGATGATAGCAACGGGCTCCGCGGAGCTCGGTGCAAAGCTGTTCGACGACTACTTCGAGAAGATGCGCGTTATGGGAACCGTGGCCATAGAAGCCGTTGACGTGGCGTATTCAAACTACGACGAGAGCGATCCGCAGTTCAAAGCGTTTCTCCTGGACCGCTTTAGGAGCGTGAAAGACCTCGACCCGAACGTTGCCTACGTCTACTTCGGCAGCACGAGCGGCGGGATGTACATGTGGCCCGACGAACCCCTGCCCGAGGGCTACGACCCCAGACAGAGGCCCTGGTACCAGGAGGCCGTTGCCAAAAACGGTCCGGTTTGGACCGAACCCTACAAGGACGCATCAACCGGGAAGTGGATAGTCACCTACTCCGAGCCCATTTACGTTAACGGAAAGCTCGTCGGTGTCATAGGCGTTGACGTCTTCGTCTCCACCCTCATAGAGCAGTCAAAGGAAATAAAGATAGGTCAGAGTGGATACATAGCGATCATCAACCGGGACGGTACCATCATCGTGCATCCCAACGAGAGCCTGGTTCAGAACTTCAACATACACGATGACCCCAACCTCCTGCCCCTTGCGGACGAACTTGACAAAAACAGCGATAAGGGGTGGGTTGTCTACTCGTTCCAGGGCGTGGAGAAGGTCGCGGGATACAGGAGGATGAAAACCACCGGGTGGGTGGTTCTGGCCACGGTGCCGCTCCATGAGCTCACAGACCCGCTGACCCAGGCGATATCCGACACCCTCAATCAGAGCACGGAAAAGATAACCGGCTCCATCAGTGAGGTCGTTGAAGAGGGTCTAAAGACGACGATAATGGGCTCCATCGTAGCGGTCTTCGTTGGAATCCTTATGCTGTTCCTGGGATACAAAACCCTCAATAGGACCCTCAGGCCGCTTGAGGAGCTTAGGAGTGTTGCCCAAGCCCTGGCCGAGGGAAGATTAAGCGACGTCAACAAACAACTCAACCAAATCCACTACATCGAAGACGACGAGATTGGAGCCCTCATAAAAGCCTTCGAAGCCGTAGGAAAAGACCTCGTAGGAACACTCAACACCATAGGCGAAAAACTCGAACGCCTCGCCGAAGGCGACTTAAGCAACGGACTAACCGTCGAAGCCAGAG
>NZ_SNUK01000008.1 GCF_012027495.1 Thermococcus sp. JdF3
GATGGAGGGGCCTACGCTCCTTCCTGAGGGCCTACTTCGACTGCGACGCCGGCGTTGAGAGGGGGGGTATAGTCCTCTCCACCGCCAGCAGGGAGATGGCGGAGCAGATTTCCTATGCCCTCGCCGGGCTGGGAATCACGGCCAAGGTCAAGGAAAGGCGCGTGAAGAGACGTCCCTACTACTACGTCGTCATATCCGGCTCGAACAACGTGTCGCGCTTCCTGGCTGAGGTTGGATTCTCGATTGAAGAGAAGAGAAGGAAAGCGGAGGCACTCATAAGGAACCCCAACCCTAACGTCGGTTCCCTCTACGCTGACAGGGAGCTGATTTCCTACGTCAGGGACAGGCTCAAGCTGAGGTTCTCAGATGACAAAGCCCGCTGGAGCCCTGAGAAAGCCAGGAAAATATCCTGGGAGCTCATGAAGGAAATCTACCGCCGTCTCGATGAGCTTAAGAAGCTGGAGAAAGCCCTGTCGAGGAGCATTCTGATAGACTGGAACCAGGTCGAGGAGAGGAGGAAGGAGATAGCGGAGAAGACCGGGATACGGGCTGATAGAATCCTCGAGTACGTGAGGGGCAAGAGGAAGCCGAGCCTGAGGAGCTACCTGAAAATAGCAAAGGCACTCGGCATGGACCTTGAGGAGACGGTAGAGGCAATGCGCCTCTTTGTCAGGAAGTACTCCAGCTATGCGGAGATTGGAAGGCTCGTTGGGACGTGGAACTCAAGCGTCAGGATAATCCTCGAGGGCAACACGGAGAAGATAGAGGCCCTCGAGGAGATCAGGAAGGCGGAGCTGGGACTCCTCAGGGGCATACTGAATGATGAGAAGCTCAAGAGGGGAGTGGCCTACCTCATCTTCCTCGCCCAGAACGAGCTCGTGTGGGACGAGATAGTTGAGGTCGAGAGGCTCAGGGGAGATTTTGTGATCTACGACCTGCACGTTCCCGGCTACCACAACTTCATCGGGGGGAACCTCCCGACGGTTCTCCACAACACGACCGCCGCTCTGGCCCTCGCTCGCGAGCTCTTCGGCGAGAACTGGAGGCACAACTTCCTTGAGCTTAACGCGTCGGTCTCCAAGGACACCCCCGTGCTCGTCAGGTTAAAGGGGAAGGTCATGAGAACGACATTCGCCGAGCTTGACAGGCTCTACTTCGACGGAAGCGACGGCGACGTTGCCTACAGGGATGCAGAAGACCTCGAGGTTCTGACGGTTGATGAAAACTACCGCGTTAAATGGGCGAGGGTGGGCAAGATAATCCGCCACCGCGTTCCTGCAATACTCCGCGTCCACCTTGAGGGTGGAGGGAAGCTCGAGCTCACAGGGAACCACTCCGTCATGGTTCTGACTGAGAACGGACTCGAAACGATAAGGGCGAGCGATCTGAGGGAGGGCTCGATACTCCTCAGCTTCACGGCCAACCTCGAAGGCCTGCTCGATGTTCTGGACCTGAGTGAATACCGTGTTAAGGAAAGCGCCAGGACGAGAACCTTCGAGAGCCTTCCCGTCAACGGTGAGCTCTCGTACAGTCTCGGCCTCTACGCGGCAGAGGGGGCCGTCGGGTTCAGGGGAAACACCTCTGGCCAGGTCATATACACCCTCGGGAGCCACGAAGAGGGCCTGATAAACCGTGTTCGCGAGTTCGCCGAGGGGCTGGGGGTCAGCGTCTATGAGGGCTACACCTCCTCGGGGTTCGACCGCAGCCGGGAGAGCGCCTACCAGGTCAGACTCCTCAGCACCCAGCTGGCCAGGTTCTTCGATGCCAACTTCTACGACGGCAAGGGCAGGAGGGCGGTGAACAAGAGGGTTCCGGGCTTCGTCTTTGAGTTCCCCGTTCAGGAGAGAATAGCGTTCCTCAGGGGGCTGGCAGACGGCGACGGTGCCGGCCGGTGGGGAGACGTCGTTAGAGTATCCTCCGTCTCAAAGGACATGCTGGTGGACGTGGTCTGGCTGGCCAGGATCTCGGGAATCGAGGCGAGTCTCTTTGAGCGCGAGGCGAGGCTCATCTGGAAGGGAGGAATGGGGTGGAGCAAGGCCGAGCTCCTCCCGGCTGAGCCAGTGGTGAAGATGCTCGGGTCAATCGAGTACGCGATAGACGGCAACTGGCGCTATGAGTTCAGGCACCAGCTCTACGATGGTAAGAAGCGCGTTAGGAAGGCCACGCTCAGGAAAGTGCTCGGAATGGTGAAGGAGGAGAAGCTTGATGAGAGGGGAAGGAAAATCTTTGAAACACTTAAGAAGCTCGCGGGCACTGACCTCCACGCCATGCTCGTCAGGAAGGTGGAGGTTGTCGAGTACAACGACTTCGTCTACGACGTCAGCGTCCCGGGGAACGAGATGTTCTTCGCCGGGGAGATCCCCGTCCTGCTCCACAACTCGGACGAGCGTGGGATAAACGTCATCCGCGAGAAGGTGAAAGAATTTGCAAGGACGAAGCCGGTCGCGGGGGCGAGCTTCAAGATAATCTTCCTCGATGAGGCAGACGCTTTGACCCAGGACGCCCAGCAGGCCCTGAGGAGAACGATGGAGATGTTCTCGAACAACGTTCGCTTTATCTTGAGCTGCGTTACCGGCGATACGAGGATATACACCCCCGACGAGAGGGAGGTCAGGATAAGGGACTTCCTGGGACACTTCGAGAGGGGGCTCCTGAGGGAGGTCAGCAACCGCGCCGGGAGGGACACGGTTATTGCCGCAGTTGCCTTCAACTCCAGGATTGTGGGCCACCCGGTTTTCAGGCTGACCCTTGAGAGCGGAAGGACGATAGAGGCAACCGGCGACCACATGTTCCTCACCCCTGAAGGCTGGGTTCAGACGTACGACCTCAAGGAGGGCTCGGAGGTTCTCGTCAGGCCAACGCTTGAGGGGACCCCCTACGAGGAGGACCCGAGGCCGATAATTGACCTGGGGGACTTTTACGCCTTCCTGGAGAAGATCGAGAGGGAGCACGGGCTCAAGCCCCTTGGCGAGGCCAGAACTTTCCGGGAGCTGCTGACCCGGGAGAAGGAGAAAATCCTCGCGAGGGCACTGGAGCTCAAGGCGGAGATGGAGAACGGCCTCACGGCAAGGGAGGCGGAGGTACTTGAGCTAATACCCGGGGAGTGGATTTCGAGGGAGGAGCTCCAGCTGAAGACCGGCCTCTCCAGGGTGAGGATCAACCAGCTCCTGAAGTCCCTGGAGGAGAAGGGCTACGTCGAGAGGAGGATTTCGGGGAAGGCCCAGCTCGTCAGGAAGGTTCGTGAAGGAAGGCCCCTGAGGAACCCGATGGACGTGAAGAGGGCCCTTGAAGAGGAGTTCGGGATAAGGATAAGCTACACCACCGTCAGGAAGCTCCTGGCCGGCGAGGTCAGCGGAATGGCCTACGACATACTCCGCGAGGTCAGGGAGAAGTGGCTCGTCCGCTACGACGACGAGAGGGCCGGAATCCTCGCGAGGGTTCTTGGATTCCTGCTCGGGGACGGCCACCTGGCCAAGGGAGTAAGGGTGTGGTTCAACTCGGGCAGGGAAGAGCTTGAGATGCTCGCTGAAGACCTCCGGAAGCTCGGCCTTTCGCCCTCTGAGATAATCGAGCGCGAATCCAGCTCGGAAATCAACGGGAGGCCTGTTAAGGGCAGAATCCACATGCTTTACGTGGACAGCTCGGCCTTCCATGCCCTCATGCGCTACTGGGGCGTTGAGGCTGGCAACAAAACGCGCAGGGGCTACCGCGTGCCGGAGTGGATAAAGAAGGGCAACCTCTTCGTCAAGAGGGAGTTCCTGCGCGGCCTCTTCGGCGCCGATGGGACAAGGCCGGGCGGAAGGCGCTACAACTTCAACGGGATAAAGCTTGAGATGCGCGCGACCCGCGAGAGCCTTGAGCTCACGACGGAGTTCTTCAACGACCTCTCCGAGCTGTTGAGGGAATTCGACGTCGAGTCCAGGGTCACGGTCTCGCCCGTGGGCGACAGGTTCATAGTCCGCCTCGTGGTTACTCCCAACGACGCCAACTACCTCCGCTTCCTCAGCAGGGTCGGCTACGCCTACGCCAAGGACAGCCACGCGAGACTCGTTGGGGAGTACCTCAGGATCAAGCTCGCCTACAAGGAGATCGTCCTCCCGGAGCTGGCAGAGAAGGCCGTTGAGCTGGCAACGTCGTCCAACCCGACCAGCGCCGCCAGGCTTCTGGGCGTCAAGAGGGACTTCGTGGTCAGCAGGCTCAAGGGTAAAGAGATTGGCCTGACGAGGGACTTCATGACGTTCGAGGAATTCCTCCGGGAGAGAACCCTCGACGGCTACGTGGTCGAGAAGGTAATCCGGAAGGAAAACCTGGGGTACCTCGACGTCTACGACGTCACCTGCGCGAGGGACCACAGCTTCATCTCAAACGGCCTCGTCAGCCACAACTGCAACTACTCGTCCAAGATTATCGAGCCCATCCAGAGCCGCTGTGCAATCTTCCGCTTCAGGCCGCTCAACGACGAGGACGTGGCCGAGCGCATACGGTACATAGCGGAGAACGAGGGGCTCGAGCTGACAGAGGACGGCCTTCAGGCCATACTGTACGTTGCCGAGGGCGATCTCAGGAGGGCAATAAACGTCCTGCAGGCGGCCGCGGCGCTCGATAAAACGATAACCGATGAGAACGTCTTTCTCGTGGCGAGCAGGGCCAGGCCGGAGGATGTGCGTGATATGATGAACCTGGCACTGGAGGGCAACTTCCTCAAGGCGAGGGAGAAGCTCAGGGAGATTCTCCTCAAGCAGGGCCTCAGCGGCGAAGATGTGCTAATCCAGATGCACAGGGAGGTCTTCAACCTGCCGATTCCCGAGGACAGGAAAGTTGCACTGGCGGACAAGATAGGGGAGTACAACTTCCGCCTCGTTGAGGGCGCCAACGAGATGATACAGCTCGAGGCTCTCTTGGCGCAGTTCACCATAATGGGCAAGTGATGGCCATGCCGAGGGAAGTGCCCTGGGTCGAGAAGTACAGGCCGAGGCGGCTGGATGAGATAGTCGGTCAGACTAAGGCTATAGAGCAGGTCAAGGCCTGGATAGGGGCGTGGCTGGAGGGGAAACCTCCAAAGAAGAAGGCTCTCATCCTCGCGGGACCGCCCGGGACCGGTAAGACGACCACCGTCTATGCCCTGGCCAAGGAATACGGCTTCGAGGTCATCGAGCTGAACGCGAGCGACGAGAGGACGTACGAGAAGATAGAGCGCTACGTTCAGGCCGCTTACACTATGGACATCCTCGGGAAGAGGAGGAAGCTGATATTCCTCGATGAAGCTGACAACATCGAGCCAACGGGGGCGAGGGAGATAGCGAAGCTCATCGACAGGGCGAGAAACCCCATCATAATGAGCGCCAACCACTACTGGGAGGTTCCCAGGGAGATACGGAGCAGGGCGCAGATAGTGGAGTACAAGCGCCTGACCCAGCGCGATATTATCAAAGCCCTCGCCAGGATACTCCACCACGAGGGTAAGAGGGTTCCAAAGGAACTGCTCTACGACATCGCCAAGCACGCGGGCGGCGACCTCCGTGCCGCGGTGAACGATCTGCAGACCGTCGTCACGGGCGGGGTCGAGGACGCGGCCCAGGTTCTGGCCTACCGCGACACCGAGAAGAGCGTTTTCCAGGCACTGGCGCAGATTTTTGCCACGGACAACGCAAAGAAAGCCAGGATGGCAACGCTCGGTGTTGACATGTTCCCCCACGAACTCCTCCAGTGGATAGACGAGAACCTTCCCTACGTCTACTACAAGCCCGAGGACATAGCGAGGGCCTATGAGGCGCTCAGCAGGGCCGACATATACCTCGGCAGGGCGCAGAGAACCGGAAACTACGGCCTCTGGAAGTACGCCACCGACATGATGACGGCTGGAGTTGCCGTGGCGGGTGTCAAAAAGAAGGGCTTCGTGCGGATTTATCCCCCGAAGACGATAAAGCTCCTCACGGAGAGCAAGGCGGAGAGGGGCCTCCGCGATTCGGTCGTCAAGAAGATAATGAGTGAGATGCACATGGCGAAGCTGGAGGCGCTGGAGACCCTTAACTACCTCAGGGCAATATTTGAGAACAGCGCGGACGTTGCGGCGCACTTCGTCGTCTTCCTCGAGCTGACGGAGAAAGAGGTGGAGTTCATCGCCGGCGACAGGGAGAGGGCGAGGACGATCTGGGCCAAGAGCCTTAACATCCACAAGAAGCTCAAGGAGCGCGGTGAACTGGAGGAGAGCGTGAGGGAGAGCCTGAGGGACGTGAAGGAAGAGACCGAAGAGGTTCTTAAGGCTGAGGAACAAGAAACCGAGGAAACCTCCAAATCCGAAACGGCTGAAGAGGAACTCACGGAGGAGGAGCTCGAGGAGGCCGAGAGGGAAATCAAGCCCCTCGGCAGGAAAAAGCCTGAAAAGAAGAAGGGCAAGCAGGCGACGCTCTTCGACTTTTTAGGGAAGAAGTGATCCCCTGGAATTTTTGCATTGTCTTTGATATTAATTTTTATTGTTTTGATACTCCATAAGATATAAAAAGGCCAATGTCTTGTATCCTCATGATGACCATGCTCGGCCGCGAGGAGATAATAGAGATCCTCGCCCCTTACAACCTCTGGGGGGGAAGGGAGTGGGAGGCCGTTCCCAGGGAGGAATACCTCTCGGCAGTTGAGCGGAAGCTCTCCGCCGGAGCCGTTGCCCTCATAGGCCCAAGGCGCTCCGGGAAGACAACCCTGGCGGGGCTTTTCCTGAGGGGGCTCGTTGAATCCGGTCTTCCGTCAGAGGCTACGCTCTACGTGAACCTTGAGGACCCGAGGTTTTCACCACATCTGAAACCTGAGCTTCTTGAGGAGATTTTCTCCGCGTATCGGACGTACGTCTACGACGGTGTCGATCCCGTGGTGGTCCTGGACGAGGTTCAGGAGGTGGAAGGCTGGGAGAGGTGGGTTAGAAAGGCCATCGACCTCGGCGAGGCCAGGATCATAGTCACCGGCTCGACGTCGTCGCTCCTCCGTTCGGAGCTCTCAACGCTCCTAACCGGCAGGGTTCTCCCCATGGAAGTTTATCCCCTGAGTTTCAGGGAGTTTCTGCTCTTCAGGGGCCTGCCAACCGACTTCAGGGAAGCCCTCGGGGCCAGGAGAAGGGTTGAGAGTGCCCTCAGGGAGTACCTTGAGTTCGGCGGCTTTCCCCAGGTGGTTCTGACAGAAGACACCGCGCTCAGGCTCGAACTCCTGAGGGAGCTTTTTGAGGGAATAGTGCTCAGGGACATAGCCTACAGGCACGGTTTCCGGGAACTCAGGACTGTCAGGGCCCTTTCGGAGCTGGCCCTGAGCAGGTTTTCCTCCCTAGTCAGCGTCTCCCGGCTGAGGAACGAGCTCTCGGGGATAGTCGGAAGAAAGGTCTCGCCGAACTTCGTCGATGCGGTTCTCGATGCCATGGATGAGGCATACCTGACCTTTCGCCTTCCGATACTCTCGCCTAAGGTCAAGGACGTCATGCGCTATCCTAAAAAGCTATACGCGATAGACACGGGCATAGCGAACGTCGCGGGGATTAGGTTCACCGAGAACATCGGCAGGCTCGCCGAGAACGCCGTTGCGAGGCATCTGAGGCAGATCTTCGGTGAGAACGTTTTCTACTACCGAGGTAGGGGTGAAGTTGATTTCGTCGTCAAGGAGGGCCTTGGGGTAACGCGGGCGGTTCAGGTGAGCTGGGACGTCGATGAAAGCTGGGAGCGCGAGGTGAACGGCCTGCTGGAGGCGATGGAGGTCTTTGACCTGAGGGAGGGCCTGGTAGTTACGGGCTGGAAGTCCTGCGAGGAGCGCTTTGGGGAGAGGACAGTAAGGTGCGTCCCACTGTGGAGGTTCCTGCTCTCTATCTGAGTCCCACATCCGCGCACACCTTGAAAACGTGCGGCTTGAAGTCGCTCACCTTCTTTACGCGGACCCCGCACTCCCTTCCCAGCATGGCGCACGCGTCCATTATCTTGGTCCTGAACGCCCCGACATCGGCCTCGTGGACGAAATCGTAGTAGTGAAGCCATTTCTCGGCCCTGCCCAGCGTTAGAGCCAAGGCATCAACGCCCCTTGGGGTGGGGCTTATCACCCTGTCGTGGGTCGGAAGTTCGGGGAGAACGTCGAAAACGTCGCCGTGGATGAACTCTATCTCGCCCTTCAGCCTTTCCCGGTTCAGCTCGATGTTCTCGAGGCCGAGTTCGTAGGCTTCCCTGTTCAGCTCCACCGCGGTTATCTTGGCCCGTTTATAGCGCGCTATGACGAGCGCATACGGCAGAACGCCGGCGAAGGGAATCAGAATCCTTTCGCCGTCCTGAACGAGCTGGGCCAGGCGGTAGCGCTCGCCCTTCATCCGCGGGTTGAAGAAGGCCTTCGAGAGGTCCACCTTTATCTGCACTCCGTTTTCTCTGTGGACGGTTTCCAGCCGTCTCTCCCCCCAGATTATCGAGTATTCCCTTATCCTGAAGGCCCCCTCGTGGAAGCCTTTCTGGGCCACGACCCTGATGAAGGGGTGGACCTTTCTGAGGCCCCATACGATATCGTCCACCCTGTGGGAAAGCTCCCTCGGCACTTGGATTACCGCTATGTCCCCGACGATGTCGTAGCGCCGCAGGTGCTTCAGCTCATCCTCGCTCAGCCTCCCGGCGAGGACGCTCTCGAGGTTCTTGTAAAGCTGCCGCTCGGGCCGGAGGGGAAGTTCGGAGGGCAGGACTTCGTAGCCGAGTGAGTGAAGGAGGGGGTCCTCGATGACGGGGAGGAGAACGAACTCTCCCTCCCGTTTCGGACGCCTCTTCCCGTCGTAGAGGCCCAGCTTCTTCAGCATCCTCTTCACGGGTTCAGCTTCCCTCTTTGGGACTCTGAGTGCCGGCATCGCCATTCCGCTCCGGGGATTTGGGCGCGCTTCCGGGGGGCAGTGTTCCAAACAATGCAACGCCCACTACGTTGTTGATGATTCTCTGAACATCGATGGTTTCGAGTTCCTTTTTGAATATTGCGTACTGCTGGGGTTCCAGCGTTTCGGGAGTGACGAGCAGTATCATGTGTCCCCCGTGGATTATGGCAGCGTCCCTAACCGCGAGGATGAACTTCGCTATGGATTTAAAGTCCACATAGAAGCTTATGTACTCGATTCCCTCGATGTAAACTATCCCGCTGGGGTTATTCTTAAGGAACGTGGTTATCCTGCTGTTCAGGATGTGAAGTGCACTGGGACTCACGGACTGGGGATGCTCCACGCGGGTGAGCCAGAGGTATTCCGCGGGCTCCACCCCCATCTTCTCGACCCATGATTCCGGGCGTTCTCTGCCTATGGCAAGGATGGGAACATTGAAATACCCGAAGATGGTTTTCAGCAGAATCTTTGCATCCTCGGTTGATGTGAGCATCGCGGCTGGGGGTAAGGGTGGTTTTCTGCCCCGGGATTTCTCCCCCTGGGCGGACGGTGCCCGCCAGTATCTCTCCAGTTTGCCCAGCATATTCAATGTTGAGCTTGCCAGAATTATGTATCCGAGCGTTATGCTGACCGCCTGGAGCATCCAGAACTTGAGGGAAACGGCTACAGTCGCCAGTACTCCGAGGCCTCCGGCGATACCGAACAGGAAAAAGGATACCAACAGTGTCCTAGCCAGGGTTTTTACAGGTTCTCCGTGTCTTTTATACTCCTCCAGGGAACGTATGACGCCGTATGCGCCTATGCCGATCAGGATTGCAGCGGAGAGATATTGGATTTCATTCCCATGCCCCACGCTTTCACCTAATCATATAGATGCCAGCTTCCCAAAAAACTTTTCCTTCATTTCCAGTACGGCTCCCTCATGAGGACGACCCGGCGGAATATCTCCACGAGCTCTCCGTCGCTTGCGCCGTTTCTGAGGGCCGTCGCGAAGTCGATGAGGTCATCCTTCCTCAGCAGGCACGTCTTGAACTTCCCGTCCGACGTGACGCGGAGCCTCGTGCAGTTGGCGCAGAATACCGTGTTGTGCATCGCCCGGACCACCTCAACCTCTGCGACTCCGTGGTCGGTGTGAATGAAGTACTTCTTCCTTCTGTGCATCCTCCTCTCGCGGGTCTCCACGGCCATTTCCTCCAGCCGCTCCTCCACGGGCCTGAGCGGGTAGAAGTACTTCCTGAAGAACCTGGTCTCCGTCATCTCCCTCGGGGCCTCGAGCTCGATGAGCTGGAGTATCGTCCCGGTCTTCGCGGCGAACTCCACCATGTCCCATATCTCGCCGTCGTTCAGTCCCCTCATAACGGTCATGTTGAGCTTCACCGGGCTGAGGTACTTCACCGCCTCCTCTATGCCTTCGAGGACCGTGTCGAGCATATCGACACCGGTGATTCTGCGGTAAACGTCGGGCTTTAGACTGTGGAGGGATACGTTGACGCGGTTGAGGCCCGCTTCGGCGAGCGGCTTCGCCAGCTCCTTCAACCTGCTCCCGTTCGTGGTCATAGAGAGGTCAGCCACGTATGGCCTTATGCGCCTCACTATCTCGAGTATATCGTCCCTGACGGTGGGCTCCCCTCCGGTAAGTTTGACCTTTCTTATTCCAAGGCGCGACGCCACCCTGACGAGCCTCTCTATCTCCGAGGGGGTCAGCTCAAGGCTCGCGTTGAAGTGCTGTCCCTCGCGGTGGCAGAAGAAGCAGCGGAAGTTGCAGTCCTGGGTGAGGGATATCCTGAGGTTGGTCGCGGGTCTGCCGAAGCGGTCGTAGAGCACCATCTGAAGCACCGCCTGGATTAGCCTTTCGGCTTAAAAAAAGATTTTGGGTAAGCGCTTTCGTTTAACACGCCCGGGGGACTGCATCGAAAACTACAAGTAGGGGGAGGGGGCAAGTTATGGCCAGGGGGTTTTCCCATGAACGTTGAGGAGATTAAGTCCCGACTTTCCCGTCTGGAATCGCTTCATTCCGCTTTTGAGAACAAATTCCCTGCCATCTACGGTGAGAAGGACAGGGAGGCTCTTCTGGAGACCGTTAAGGCCCTTCACACCCTATCCCGGGAGAAACTTGAGGTGGCTGCGGGCCTTTACCGCGAGATGAACGGGGTCGGGAGTTACGCGGAGGCGCAGGCTAAGGAGCTCTACCGGAACGAGCATCAGATGAAGTTCCGGCTCGAGGAGCTTCTGTCCCTCCTCTCGAGGGGCGACTACGATTCCCGTGTGAAGCTGGAGACCGCGATGGAGAGGCTTGTTCAGTTTCACAGGGTCTACGACTACGCCGTTAGAAAGGCCCTCGGCGAGCTGACCTCAGAGGTCGAAGGAATGGCGCTCCTTGCTGGAGGCGAAAAGGAAAAAAAGGTACCCGCGGGTATAATGGAGGAGCTCAGGAAGGTCAAGACGCTCGAGGCCGAACTCGGTACCCTTAAAAGGTTCCTCCTCAGGCTCTATACTCATCCCGGTGACGTTCACAAGGTTGAAGCTGCTTTGAGAGACTGGCACTCCAGGGGACTGCTCTGGGTTGAGGCGAGAAACGTTGAGAAGCTGAGCGGTGTCGCTGACGCCGGCGAGATACTCGAGGGTCTCACGCTCATAGGAGTGGTGGAAAAGAAGATGAGGGGTGGTGAAGGTGTCTACAGACACAGGAGTTACAGTCCGGGTTAGGGGCATATACAGCACTGCCCTCACCAAGCTGTTCCTCGACAGGGGATTCGGAATCTCACAGCCGAGCAACAGGATCGTCGAGCGCTTCAACCTCGAGAAGACCTACGACGAGTTCGATGTTGACGTCTATGACAAGAAGGACCACCATGGGGTCATCCTCGTCGGGACGAAGGTTGAGGAGGTCAGGGAGGTTCTCGAGGACGAATTCATAGACGTCTTCTTCCGGAAGCTTCCCTACCAGCTGTACGGAATCTACAAGGGAATAGTCGTTCAGAGGGACGAGAGATACGTCTACGTGGACATTGGGAGCGCCATAGGTACGATACCGGTTAAGGACCTTCCCCGTGCCAGGGAGGGTGACGAACTCCTCGTCCAGGTCAAAAAGCACAACCTGCTCCCCCAGCTGAGCGTCACCCTGACGATTCCCGGTGACTACGCGGTTCTGATTCCGAAGCCCGTTGGTGCCCAGAGGCACGTCAAGATATCCCGGAAGATAAGGGACCAAAGCGAGCGCGAGAGGCTCCGCATCCTGGGTCTGAGCGTTGACCTCGGGGAGTGGGGCATCCTGTGGAGGACGGCCGCCGCCTACAAGGACTGGAACATTCTCCGCGATGAGATAGTGGCGCTCTCGAAGCTGGCCGACACCCTCGCGAGGGCGGATTCCTACGCGGCTCCATCCCTTCTAATCGAGGGACGCGGTATTTACGAGGTCGAGTTCGGTGGAGGGGCGAAGAAAAAGCTCGACGAGATACGGAACAGGGTGGTTCCGACAGTTGAGGGCCACCACCAGCTGAAGGCCCACGACCTTGAACTCGGGTTCGCGGTGGAGATAGCGGAGGGGATACTCTCGAAGATTCCGGGCCAGCGGGAGAAGGTCAGGCAGGGCTTCTGGGAATCAATCGTTGCCAACAAGGGACCGAAGAGGGGCTGGCTCTTCAGCCTTGAGCACAACAAACCCGATGGCCAGAGGATAAAGATAGGGCCCGGTGAAGTTCAGGAGGTCTCCATGAACCCGCTCAGGGTCACCTTCAAGCGCCACCTCAAGCCTGGAAAGTTCTACGACGGTCTCGACCTGCCGATAGAGTTTGGCGACTACGTCATCACGGAGATAGAGGAAGGAAAGTGGTGGTTTGTGCACCGCTATTACGACCGTGACGGCAACCTAAAGGGCGAGTACTACAACATAAACACCCCTGTGGAGATATACCCGGACAGGGCCCGCTACATCGACCTCGAGGTGGACATAGTCAGATGGCCGGACGGAAAGAAGGAGATAATCGACAGGGAGAAGCTCACCGAGCACTATGAGGAAGGTACGATAAGCGAGAAGCTCTACAAGGCGGTGCTTAGGATAGTGCAGGAGGTTTACGAGCGGATTTAAGGCAGGGTTTTGATGCCCAGCTTTTTTGCTTCTTTTTTCAGCCTCTTATCGTATGTGGCCAGCCTCTTAAAGTCCTCCGCCGTGGCCAGGATTACCATGTCGTTAAAGCGTTTTGGGTTCTCGGTCAGTTCCACCGCGCGTTTTGTGTACTTCCCGCCGTCACCTATTACCTTCGTCCTCGGGCTGTTTAAGATTGAGGAGATGACCTCCCTTATTTCCTCACCTTTATAGCCCTCCTCCCTGAAGAACCAGTGGAGTTCGTAAAGGACTATGCTCGGGACAACCCATCTCTCCAGCCCGGCCAGCAGTTTTCTTGCTTCTCCGTTGAACTCGGAATCTTTGAGAATGGCGTATACGAAGACGTTGGTGTCTATCACCGTCACTCCTCCTCACCCTGGCCCCTTCCTATGGCCTCTTCGATGTCTTCCACAGTCAACCCCTTTCCTCCCGGAAGAAGGGGAAGCTCAAGGTCTCTCTTTTTGATCACGGCCTTTCCGTCTTCAATCTCGATAACGAGAACGTCCCCTACCCTAATTCCCAGCTTTTTCCTGACGTCACTTGGTATAGTAATCTGATAGTTCCTAGTTACCTTTGTAAGCCCCATAGTCCCACCAAATATAGTTGGACTCCGGCAATAAAAGGTTTTCCCGATAAAATTGTGCGATATAACAGAGCCTTGGGGGAAGGAATTGGACTTAAGAAAAATTCCCGTGGGCCGAACGCTAACCTTTCATCCCCCTGCAGTGCCCGTTAGTATGCCATAGATTCTTACTCCACATTCTCCCCGCTCAGGGCTTCCTCGATCCCCTTCTCCGTTATCCTGAAGTGGACCATACCGCCCTCCGGTCTGAAGCGGTGTCTCTCCAGAACGGCGACCCGAAGGCCGGGAACGTTCAGTCTATCCAGCCGGAGAATGTCCTTCGTCCGGTAGTTGAGCGTGTGCTCGGCAACGGGCTTCATCCTCTCCGCCCGGCTGTCGAAGTGAACCTGATTGATGATTACTACGGGTATGCTGTTCTTTCTCGCTATCCAGAGGAGCACCTGGAGCTGTTTGCCCAGCTCCGCGCTCAGGCCCCTCCTGTTCTCCTCTACACGATAATGGGCGGTTAGCGAGTCAACGACGACGAGGGAGAACGTCCCATCAACGATCTTCTTCAGGCCCCCAACCGAGCGCCGCTGCTCCTTAAAATCCGACGGCGTGAACAGGATGAAACGCTGGAGGGCCTCCTCCGGATCCAGCCCCCTTGCGGTCGCCATCTGGCTCAGCCTCTCCGGAGAGAAGCCGCCCTCCGTGTCGATATAGGCAATCTTTCCGCGGCTGAGAAGGCCCACCTGAACCGCCAGCGTTGTCTTCCCCGTGGCGAAGCCTCCGTAAATCTGGGTCAGGACGCCGGGGGCGATGCCCCCACCCAGAAGCTCGTCAAGTGATTTGACCCCCGTTGAGAGCATCCGCTTCACCGCTAAAGGGTGAACTCTTCGTAGAGTTCAAGGGGCCTGACGAGGGTCCAGATGCGCTTCTTCTGGAGCTCGTCCCTGAGCTTCTCGGGGCTTCCCGTCCCGTAGATGCCGTAGTGCATGGGTATAACCAGGCGTGGGCGCATATCCTCGACAATCTGGGCCGCTTCGCGCTCGTTGGCCGTTGAGCGGCCGCTTATCGGCACCAGGAGAACGTCCACCCTTCCGCGGAGTCTCTGGAGGACCGGTGTGGAATACGTGTCGCCCGTGTGGAAGAGGGCTTTGTCTCCCTCTATCAGGTAGCCCAGGGGGTACTGGCTCGAGGGGTGCTCCATGTAGAACGCGGTCACCTTAACGCCGTTCTCGAGCTCGATGGTCTGGCCGTCCTCGATCTCCCTGACCTTCGTCACGCCATCGCTGATGGCGGTCATGTAAACCGGCTTGGGCCCTATCACGGTAGCGTCGCGGAGTCGCGAGAGAAGCTCCACCTTGCCGTAGTGATCCACGTGTTCGTGGGTTATCAGTATGTAGTCAACCTCGCCTATCCTGTCATCGTCCACCTCGGGATACGGGTCGATGAGGAGTCTCACGCCGTTGGTCTCGACCCAAAAGCACGCGTGTCCATACCAGATAATCTTCATCTGCTCTACCTCCTCAACTGGGTTGGGTAAGGTAGACTTAAAGTTTTTCCCCGTCGTCCGTTTTTTCGAAGTTCCTTCTCTATCCTCCGATTCCCGGAAAGCCGGCGCAGATTTTATATACCCCATTTCTGCCCTTTCATTAGTGGTCGCGGAAATTTCGAGCCCCGGAAAGGTGGTAATCCATCACGGTGGTGCAGGATGAACAGACGTCGCCTCATAATCCCGCCCGTTTCACTTCCAGTGCTTCTGGTTATGGGGGTTCTTTTCGTCATTATCTTCGTGTTCTTCTCCGGTGTCGTTATGGCCGCGTTTGAGAAGCTCGGGATTCCCCCGGACGTCGCCTATGCGCTCTTCATCTTCGCGCTTGTGGGGAGCTTCCTGAACATACCAATCGCGGAGGAAACGTCCTATGAACCAGTCGTGAGGGTGAGGGAGGTTCGGTTCTTTGGAATAGCCTACCCCGTTCCGTTCTTTGACTGGGAGGAGAGGCGCATAATCATCACCATAAACGTGGGAGGGGCCATCGTTCCCATAAGCGTGGCCGTCTATGAGATATTCAGGATGGTGTACTTCGGCCGGTGGACCCTTCTCTTCAACACCCTCATGGCGGTTCTCATAGCTTCTCTCTTCAGCCATGCCGTTGCCAGACCCGTCAGGGGCCTTGGAATAGCCATGCCCCTCTTCCTGCCGCCCTTGATGGCCATGTTTCTCGGCTGGCTCCTCGGCGGGAGCAATCCGAACGCCGTTGCCTACATCAGCGGGACCCTCGGTGTCCTGATAGGTGCCGACCTGATGAACTGGAACAGGATCAAGAACCTCGGCGCACCGATGGTCAGCATAGGCGGCGCCGGCACCTTCGACGGCATCTTCCTCGCGGGCATAATTGCCGTCCTCCTGGTATAACGGTGGGTTTTTAAGGGAGGTATTGAACATTCCAGTGGCAAACAGGGGTGATGCTCATGTTCGTGATTGGAAGCGGTGCCAGGCATCTGGAGGACGAGATGAAGGCCCTCGGCGGCAGGATTCTTGAGGTCGAGATAAAGCGGTTCCCCGACGGTGAGAAATACGTCAGGGTCCTTGGCTCTTCGGATGAGGTTACTGTCGTTCAGTCCACGTTCAGGCCGCAGGACGAGCACCTGGTCGAGATGATTCTCCTCGCCGATGCCCTGCGCGAGGGGGGAGCCCGGAAGCTCAGGGCGGTCGTTCCATACTTTGCCTACTCGAGACAGGACAGGGTCACGAAGGAAGGGGAGCCGGTGAGCGTGAGGGCTGTGATGAGAACCCTCGCGGTTTACTACGACGAGCTCTACGTCTTCGACCTCCACAACCCCGAGACCCTCAAGTTCTTCCAGGGTAAGGCGGTCAACCTCTCCCCCGCGGGGGTCATTGCGGACTACTTCGGGGAGAAGCTCGGTGAGGGCGTTGTTCTCGCCCCCGACAAAGGCGCACTTGAGAGGGCGAAGGCCGTTGCTGAGAGGCTTGGTCTTGAATACAGCCACTTTCACAAGGTCCGCGTCTCCCCGACGGAGGTCAGGATGGAGCCGGTCGATGTGGATGTTAAAGGGAAGAACGTTCTCATAGTCGATGACATCATAAGCACCGGCGGAACCATGATCAGGGCCGCAAATCTGCTCAGAGAGATGGGGGCTGAGAAGGTCTTCGTCGCGGCCACGCACGGTGTCTTCGCTGAGGGTGCCATAGAGCGCGTAAGCAAAGCCGTTGACGAGCTGGCGGTCACCAACACGATACCCACCCCGGTCTCGAAGATAAGCGTTGTGCCCGAGATACTGAAGCTGTGAGGGCGTCTCCCCTCGCCGCCCTCTTAACCTTTCTGACGTTTTTTGGAGCCGGACTTCTCACGGTGGTTTTCTTCCCCTTGATTGGCGGCATGGGTTCGGTGATTCCCTTCGTGGATACTCTCACCATAGTTCTGTCGCTCATGGTTCTCCTCCACTTACGAAGCGTCTCCTCATGGTCTTTGGGCTGGACGAGGATTCATCCAGAAAGCTTGCCCTCCTGGTCGGCCTCCTCTCTGTTTTGGTGTTCTACATGACCATACCGGGGGCCTGTGGGTGGTGTCGCTGATGAAGAGAATCATCCCTACACCATCGGCTTAGTCCTCATGACGCTCCTGGCATTCCCTGATTTCGTTCTCTTCGTGGGCAGGTTGATACCGCTTGGGGACGCTGGCTGCCGTTCGTGGTCTCCCTTCCGATGGTGGTCCTTGGTGGCCACGTTGGGCGGGCAACTGGAGGGGGTCTTGGGTTGAGTCACGATGATGCACTCAACCTGAGTGTCCTTGTTTCGGTGGTCTTGGGTTATCTGCTTCTCATCCCTTTCCTCCCCTGACCGTGCAAAAATTTTTGTCGTTTTTATGTCTAAAATTGTGCATTTTATCGGCGCTTTTTGACAGCTTCTTTTTCAAAAATCAGCCCTGGTGGGGGTTTTGCAAAAATTTTGTATCGGTGGGGTTCACCCCTATTGGATGGAGCGCCCGAACAGGGCGCGACAAAACCCGAGCGCCAAGACGGCGGCGTCGGGGGGACAGGGTGCAAAGCACCCACGATGAACCCCGCCCTCCAGCTCGGGTCACAGCAATGTGCGCTCCCGAGGAAACGCCGAAAGGCGGACCCCTCGGGGGTAAGGCAGGCCCAACACCTCGACCAAACCCCGGACGGATATTTGGTACTTCCCCCTGAGGGAAGTCCCACCGGCCGTACTCCTTGCTCAATTCCGGTTGATCCTGCCGGAGGCCACTGCTATGGGGGTCCGACTAAGCCATGCGAGTCATGGGGCGCCTTGTGCGCACCGGCGGACGGCTCAGTAACACGTCGGTAACCTACCCTCGGGAGGGGGATAACCCCGGGAAACTGGGGCT
>NZ_SNUK01000009.1 GCF_012027495.1 Thermococcus sp. JdF3
GGCCGGAATCGGGAAAGGTCAACTGAAGGACAACCCGCTTGAGGCCCTGAGGCAGTTCGGCGACCCCATGATGGCAACGGTGGTGGGTATTTCCCTCGGCTTCAGGAAGAGCGTCGTCTTAGCTGGAGGAACGCAGATGTTGGCTGTTTCAGCCCTGTTAAAGGCCCTCGGCGAGGATTTAAACAGGTTCATGATAGCGACCACCAAGTGGGTGGTCAATGACAGAAGCGCGACCTTCCTCGAAACGGCGAGGGAAATCGGGATAATAACTTATTCCGCCGACCTCGACTTCTCCAAGAGCGAGTTCGAGGGCCTCAGGGACTACGAGAATGGCTACGTCAAGGAGGGCGTCGGCGCGGGGGGAGCGACGTGGCTGGCCGTTAAGGCGGGTTTCTCAACGGAAGAGGTGAGCGAAAAGGTCGAGGAGCTTTACAGGAAGCTCATGAAGATGAAACCGTCTTTTGAGGAGGGTAGCCGGTGATTCGTCTGTCGGAGTGATTGCCGGTAGGGGTAACGGGCCCGAGACCGGGCCTGCGGGCTGAGCTGAACCGGCGACGGGAGTAGGTGATGGGCCCGCAAACCTCCCCGTCAATGGAGAGGGGTTAACTCGTTGGAACCCTCGCCCTTCAGGGCAGGGAGGAGGTCAGAAGGCCAAAAGGACTGAAAGAAGGGAAGCTAACGCCCCAGCTCGGCGTGGGCCTTTGCCAGGTGCTTTGCAGCTATCGCAGCCAGGAGGGAGAGCTCCCCAGCGAGGACGGCGCCCGCTATTATCTCGGCGAACTTCCTGGCGTTTGTACCGGGCGGCTCTCCCCCGCCGGCAACGCCCATTATGCTCAGGGCTTCCCTCTGGGTGGGAACGCGCGTTCCTCCACCGACCGTTCCAATCTCAAGGCTCGGCATGGTAACGCTGATGTACAGGTCTCCCTCAGGGGTAACCTCCGCGAGGGTTATCCCGTGAGAGCCCTCGGTAATCTGGGCCTCATCCTGGCCGGTGGCAAGGAAAATAGCACCGACTATGTTGGCAAAGTGAGCGTTGAAGCCGTAGGAACCGGCCTGGGCCGAACCGACGAGGTTCTTCCTGTAGTTGACCTCGGCTATGAGCTCCGGGGTGGTTTTCAGCTTCTTCTCAACTATTTCGCGCGGGATTATAGCTTCGGCTATGACGGTCTTCCCGCGGCCGTTGATGAAGTTCATGGCGTTGGGCTTCTTGTCCACGCAGAGGTTGCCCGAGAGGGCGAGGTACTTCACGTCCGGGAACTCCTCCTCGATGACCTTCATTATCTCCTCGCTTGAGATGGTGACCATGTTCATGCCCATGGCATCGCCGGTCTCGAACTCGAAGCGCAGGTAGAGATTGTTGCCGACGATGTGGGGCTTAACGTCCCTCAGCTTCCCGTGTCTGGTGACCTTGCTCACGGCCTTCTCCTGGAGGTACTCGATGTTGGCCTTGACCCACCCGGCAACTTCCCTGGCGCGCCTTGCATCGGGGCACTTGAGGAGGGGCGCGCGGGTCATCTTGTCGTCGATTATGGTGGTCTTAACGCCTCCAGCGGCGGTGAGGGCCGAACAGCCGCGGTTGACGCTCGCGACGAGAGCCCCCTCAGTGGTGGCGAGAGGGATGTAGAATTCGCCCTTCGCGTACTCGCCGTTGATCTTGAGCGGCCCGGCGACGCCCATCGGTATCTGGACGACACCTATCATGTTCTCGATGTTCTTTCCTATGACCCTCTCTGGGTCTATCGAGTAGTATCCGATATTTTCAAGGCTCACACCGAACTTCTTCTCCAGAGCGCGGCGCCTTATCTCCGTAGCGAGCCTCTTGTCGCCGTTCGTGTACCTCTCAACCTGATGGAGCTTTATCTCCCCTGTTATTACCTTCTCAACGAGTTCATCAAAATCTACCATCTGGCTCCCTCCAGCCCCTATTCATCCGAACAGCCATTCCTCAAGCACCTTGCCGGTCTCCATAAACGCAAGTGCCGCATCGCTTTTGGGGGCGTACCTCAGAACGGGAATACCCGCGTTTATCGACTCCGGAACCACATTATCAAAGGGAATCCATCCAAGAACGGGCACGTTGAGGTCGTCTTCAATTACCTCAATAATCTTGTCCACAACATCTTCCGACTCCCTGACCTTGTTCAGCACCACCCCAATGTTGAGGTTGTATCTCTCACCGAGGGCCTTCAGCTTCTCAATTTCGTTCTTGACCATTACTTCAAAGGAATATATCGGAGAGCGCTCTATCTCAACGACGATAATCTGATAATTGGCCAGCTCAAAGGTGGGAAGCGTATCGAAAGGTATGCCCGTGGGGGAATCAACAAAAACAACCCCGAACTTGTACTTAACCCTGTCAAGTATCTCGACCAGCCGCCGGGGGGAGATGCCCAGAACGTCCTGAAGGCGGGTACTTCCGGGCATGACATGAACGCCCGTTTCGGGGTGCCTGTACACGGCCCATTCCGGGTCAATATCCGGGTTCTTCATGAGGGAATGAACTGTGTACTTGACGGTGTCCAGGGCGAAGTGAAACCCGAGGTTCGGGAGGTACAGGTCGCCATCGACCGCAAGAACGCGGTATTCACTCATGGCTAGGTAAGCGCTTAGGTTGGCCGTGGTTGTTGTCTTTCCTGCACCGCCCCTCCCCGTGACAACAATGAGCGCCATTGCCCAGTCCCCCGAAATACCACGAAAAGAATAGTTGGAGTCCGTTATAAGGTTTCCGCTTAGTAGAGGGCACTCCAGGGGCTCAGTGCACGGCTGTTAGAGAAATCCACCCATAAACGGGCAAACGATTCAGAACAACCGCAAAAGGTTTATATCGTCCCCCGTTCAGATATTCATGTAAATGCTAAGGAGATGATTGCCATGGCTGACAAGATGCCGGCTATCATGAAAACTAAGCCCGCTTACGGTGCCGAGCTCGTTGAGGTTGATGTTCCCAAGCCAGGACCGGGTGAAGTTCTCATCAAGGTTCTCGCCACCAGCATCTGTGGAACCGACCTCCACATCTACGAGTGGAACGAATGGGCGCAGAGCAGGATAAAGACCCCCCAGATCATGGGGCATGAGGTCGCCGGAGAGGTCATCGAGGTCGGACCCGGCGTTGACACCCTCGAGGTCGGAGATTACATAAGCGCTGAGACCCACATCGTCTGCGGCAAGTGCTACGCCTGCAGGCACAACCGCTACCACGTCTGCCAGAACACCAAGATATTCGGCGTGGATATGGACGGTGTTTTCGCCGAGTACGCGATAGTTCCCGCCCAGAACGCCTGGAAGAACCCGAAGGACATGCCTCCCGAGTACGCGGCGCTCCAGGAGCCGCTTGGCAATGCGGTTGATACTGTTCTGGCAGGCCCGATAGCCGGAATGAGCACTCTCATAACGGGTGCGGGACCACTTGGATTGCTCGGCATAGCGGTTGCCAAAGCGGCGGGTGCTTACCCGGTTATCGTGAGCGAGCCGAGCGAGTTCAGGCGCGAGCTGGCCAAGAAGGTCGGTGCCGACTACGTCATCAACCCCTTCGAGGAGGATCCCGTCAGGGCGGTCATGGACATAACCGACGGCGCCGGCGTTGAGGTCTTCCTGGAGTTCAGCGGCGCCCCCAAGGCTCTGGAGCAGGGCCTCGCCGCCACCACCCCGGGAGGAAGGGTCTCGCTTCTCGGCCTCTTCCCGAGGGACGTTACGGTGGACTTCAACAACCTGATCATCTTCAAGGCCCTCGAGATTCACGGCATCACCGGAAGGCACCTCTGGGAGACCTGGTACACGGTCTCAAGCCTCATCCAGAGCGGCAAGCTCAACCTCGACCCGGTCATCACCCACAAGTACAGGGGCTTCGAGAAGTTCGAGGAAGCCTTTGAGCTGATGAAGGCCGGCAAGACCGGTAAGGTCGTGTTCTTCCCGCACAAGGGTTGAATTATTCCCCCTTTTCTTTCACCGCAATTCTTAAGTAACTCCTCTCAAACTCACCCCAAGGAGGTGGCACTATGGAGCTAAGCTACCAGGAGAAACTCACGCTCATAAAGCTCAGCGAAGTTGGCAGGACTAAATTCGAAGAGCTCGTCAAAAGGACCGGTCTGGACCAGGTTGCGGTTATGCGAGCGGTTCTCGGCCTTCAGAGCAAGGGGCTGGCGAAGCTCCACGAGAAAAGTGAAAGGGTTGTCAAGCTCACCGAGACTGGAAGAAAGTACGCAGAGATAGGTCTCCCAGAGTGGAGGGCGCTGAGGGTTCTGAAGGAAAAGAAAAAGGCGACCCTGGATGACCTGGGGAACGTTCTCAGCGAGGATGAGCTGAAACCAATAGTTGGTCTCCTGAGGAAGGAGGGCTGGGCGAGCGTTAGGAAGGAGGACGGGAAGTTAGTCCTCGAAATCACCGAGAAGGGACTCAGCGCGGAAGAGAGGCCCATCGATGCCGCCCTCAAGCTCCTCACGGAGAAGAGAACCGTACCGCTGGACGAGATTGAGGGACTCATTCCCGTTAAAGAACTCAAGAGAAGGAAGATTGCGGAGGAGGACTCCGTTACCGAGAGGTTCGTCGAGATAGCCCCCGAGGGAGCGGAGCTCGTGAAAGGGGGCATCGAGCTGAGGGAAGAGGTCTCCAACCTGACCCCCGAGCTGATAAAGTCCGGAAAATGGCGCGAGGTCGAGTTCAAGCGCTTCAACATCTCGGCTCCGGTCCGGAGGATTTACCCGGGCAAGAAGCAGCCGTACAGGGCCTTCCTCGACAAGATACGGAAGAGACTTATCGAGATGGGCTTCATCGAGATGGTCTCCGACAGCCTCATCGAGACCCAGTTCTGGAACTTTGACGCGCTCTTCCAGCCCCAGAACCACCCCGCCAGGGACTGGACTGACACGTACCAGCTCAAGTATCCAAAGAGCGGCCACCTGCCCGTGGAGGAACTCGTTGCCAGAGTCAAGGCCGCCCACGAGCACGGCGGCGATACTGGTTCCCGCGGCTGGGGTTACGTCTGGTCTCCGGAGAGGGCCATGCTCCTCATGCCGAGGGCACACGGTACCGCCCTGAGCGGCAGACAGCTCGCAAGGGGCGTTGAGATACCCGGAAAATACTTCACGATTCAGCGCGTCTTCCGTCCGGACGTCCTCGACAGGACCCACCTCATAGAGTTCAACCAGGTTGATGGCTTCGTCGTCGGCGAGGATCTGCACTTCAGGAACCTTCTCGGGATACTCAAGCGCTTCGCGGTGGAGATAGCCGGGGCAAAGAAGGTCAAGTTCCTGCCCGACTACTATCCGTTCACCGAGCCGAGTGTCCAGATGAGCGCCTACCACCCCGAGCTCGGCTGGGTTGAGTTTGGCGGTGCTGGAATCTTCCGCGAGGAGATGACGAAGGCTCTCGGAGTTGATGTCCCTGTCATAGCCTGGGGAATAGGAATCGACAGACTTGCTATGTTCAAGCTCGGCATAGACGACATCCGCTACCTCTTCAGCTACGACCTGCGCTGGCTTAGGGAGGCAAGGCTCGTCTGGTGAGGTGGAAAAATACTCTAAGGTGATTGATATGCCAAAGGTCGTTATAGAGCTCCCCTCTGGGGTAAGGCGGGAGTTCGTGGAGCTTCAGGTTAGGAGGGCCATTGAGGCCGAGATGGCGAGGCTTGCCTTCGTGGAAGACGTTGCAAAGAAGCTCAACCTCGATGAGGAAGACCTCGAAGAAATCGAGGCACTGAGGGAAGAGGCATGGCGGGAATTCAAGAGAGAGCTGGGACTGGGATAATCGTTGATACGAACGTGATCATATCGGCGCTGCTACCCAGGAGCTCCCGGGGCGTCAGTAGCGCCGAGCTGACCCATTTCAGGGAGGAGCTGATATCACGCATTATCCTCCACCCTCTTAGTGAATACCGTCCGTTCCTGAAACGGGCCTACGAGATCTGCAGAGGGTTCGATGAAAAGGATACACCGTTTGTTGCACTCGCCCTGGCCCTTTCACTTCCAATTGTGACGAACGATGGTGGAATACTCGATAACAGGGGGCAATACGACGCCCTGCCAATTGAAGACCTGTTGAGGTGATAGTATGCCGAAGTTCGACGTGTCAAAGCGGGATTTGGAGAGACTCATCGGGAAGAGCTTCACCGTCGAGGAGTGGGAAGACCTATTCCTCTACGCTAAATGCGAGCTGGACGACGTCTGGGAGGAGGACGGTGAAATCTACTTCAAGGCCGACTCGAAGGACACCAACAGGCCCGACCTCTGGAGCGCCGAGGGAATAGCGAGGCAGATCCGCTGGGCGCTCGGCTTCCAGAAGGGGCTTCCCGAGTACGGGGTCGAAGACAGCGGCGTAACGGTTTACGTTGACGAGAAGCTGAAGGACGTCCGCCCCTACGGCCTCTACGCCATCGTTGAGGGTCTCAGCCTCGACGAGGAGGCGCTGAAGCAGATGATCAACCTCCAGGAAAAGGTCGCCCTAACGTTCGGAAGAAGGAGGCGGGAGGTCGCGATAGGCGTCTTCGACTTCGACAAGGTCAAACCGCCAATCTACTACCGCGCCGCCGAGAAGACGGAGCGGTTCGTGCCCCTCGGCTTCGAGGAGGAGATGACGCTCGAGGAGATACTTGAGAAGCACGAAAAGGGCAGGGAACACGGCCACCTGATTAAGGACAAACCTTACTACCCGCTCCTCGTGGACAGCGAAGGAAAAGTCCTCTCGATGCCCCCAATTATTAACTCCGAGGTAACCGGCAGGGTGACGACCGAAACCAGAAACGTCTTCATCGACGTGACCGGCTGGGACCTGAACAAGGTCATGCTGGCCCTCAACGTCGTCGTAACGGCTTTAGCCGAACGCGGAGGGAAGATACGGAGCGTTAAGGTCGTCTATCCTGACTTCGAGATTAGGACCCCCGACCTCACCCCGAAGGAGTTCGAGGTCGAGCTGGACTACATCAGGAGGCTCACCGGTCTCGAGCTGAGTGACGGGGAGATCAAAGATCTCCTTGAGAGGATGATGTATGATGTAAAGCTCGAGGAGGGTAAGACCAGGCTCCTCTACCCGGCCTTCCGCGACGACATAATGCACGCCCGCGACGTCCTGGAGGACGTGCTCATAGCCTACGGGTACAACGAAATGGAACCGGAGGAGCCGGAACTGGCCGTTCAGGGGAGGGGCGACAAGTTCATCGAGTTCGAAGACGCCGTCAGGGAGCTCATGGTCGGCTACGGCCTCCAGGAGGTCATGACCTTCAATCTGACGAACAGGGAATCCCAGTACGGAAAGATGCTGCTCGAACCCGGTGAGGACCTCTTCAGCCACCCGCCCGCGGAGCTCGTTGAGATAGAGAACCCCATAAGCCCCAAGTGGTCCGCCCTGAGGGTCTGGCTCATCCCGAGCCTCCTTGATTTCCTGAGCCAGAACACCCACGAGGAGTACCCGCAGAGAATCTTCGAGGTCGGGAAGGCCACCCTCATAGACGAGAGCAGGGAAACCAAAACTGTCAGTGAGAGCAAGGTCGCCGTTGCCCTCGCCCACCCGCGCGTTACCTTCACCGAGGCCAAGGAGATACTTGGGAGCGTGATGCACCACCTCGGCTTCACATACGAACTCGAGAGCATTGATCACCCGAGCTTCATCCCGGGAAGGGCGGGGAAGATAGTCGTCGAAGGAAAACCGATCGGCATCATCGGAGAGGTCCACCCGGCAGTCCTGGAAAACTGGGGAATAGAAATGCCCGTGGCGGCGTTTGAAATGTTCCTGAGGCCGCTCTATCGGGCGCCGTACCTCTAATCCTCCATTTTTATCCTCTTTTCCAGAAGGGCACACATTATCTCAAAGTTCGTCACGTTCTCAAGCACCTCAATCCCTATTATCGCATCCATCCTCCCACCTCCAGATACACTTGGGGGATGGGGTTTATCAATTTTTCTCGCTCCCGCTTGAACAGCATCCAAAATCAGGGTTTACATTTGTAAAATAATCCGTCGCAGTATCAACCGGCACCGTGGAAAAGACATTTATACCCGCCAGCCCATCCAACAACCATGAGGTTCGCACTTAGAATAGGGTACGATGGCACCGCATTCTATGGCTTTCAGAGGCAGCCCGACGTTAGAACCGTCGAAGGAGAGCTGATACGGGCTCTATCAAAGCTCGGAATAATAAGGGACGCCGAGAGCTCAAACTTTAAGGGGGCCTCAAGGACGGACAGAGGGGTTTCCGCCATCTTCAACGTCGTGACCTTTGACGTCGCCTCGAGGCCGGACCTCGTTCGCGCGGAGGTTCTCAACCACCACCTCAGGGATGTCTGGGTTCTCGGGGTTGCCGAGGTTCCGGACGACTTCCACCCCCGGTTCCAGGCGAGGTCAAAGATCTATCGCTACTACCTGATTGACGAGGGCTTCAATGAGCGTGACATGCGGGAGTGCGCGGCGCTCTTCGCTGGCCGGCATGACTTCTCGGCATTCTCCCGGCTTGAACCCGGCAGGGATCCGATCAGAGAGCTCCTCCGGGTTGATGTCATCAGGCGTCAGGGCTACTACCTCATCGAAATCGAGGGCAAAAGCTTCCTGTGGGAGATGGCAAGGAGGATAGTCAACGCCGTCCGCCTCTGCGGCCTCGGACTGATGGAAAGCCGCGAGGTTGAGGGGATGCTCGAGGGCAAGTACGGCAAAAAGGTCCCGCCCGCGCCCCCCGAGGGACTCATCCTCTGGCACATGGAGTACCCGGACGTGGAGTTCCAGGTGGATGAAAGGGGGCTCAAAAAAGCAAAACGCGACCTGTTCGAGCGCTACTCAAGAGCGCTTACGAGGGCGGCCCTTTTTGGCGACGCCCTCCTCGAGCTTTGAGCCCATCTCCCTGTCGTAGTATTTACCGTAGTACTGCTTGAGCGCCTTCTGCCGCTCGATGAAGTGGGTGAAAAGCAGGGGGTCGTCGTCCTGAACGTCAACTATAACGGCCTTCATCCCCTTCTTCGGCCTCAGGGCGCGCCCTATTGTCTGAATCGTCATGATGTCGCTCTTGCCGCCTCCCGCGAGTATTATCGCCGAAATCTCCGGTATGTCCACGCCCTCCTTGAGGAGTGTCGAGATAAGAACCGGAATCTCGCCGTTCTTGAACGCCTCAAGTATCTCCCAGCGGTTGGAGCTCTTTGAGCTCAGGAACTCCGCCTTCACGCCCATCTCGCCAAGCATCTTCCTGAGTATCCTGCCGTGCTCTATCCTCCTGACGTCGATGAGGACGCGGTGCCCCTTTCGGGCGAGCTCGGCGGCCTTCCCGGCCACGGCCCGGTTCCTCTCGTCGTTGTTCATTATCATATCCTCGTACAGCTCCTTGTAGCGCTCACTGAAGGAGGGCATGCTCGACTCGTAGGTGATTATCTCAAAGCGCGGCTTCGCAAGGAACTTTTCCTTTATGAGGTCTTCCGCACGAACCTCGAAGATGGTGGGCCCAACGACGGCCTCTATCTTAATCTCCTCACCGCGTATGCGCCTCCAGGGCGTTGCGGAGAGGCCAAAGCGGTATATCTGGGGCAGCGAAAGGCCGAGCTGGTAGAACTTCTCGGCGGCGGAGGTTCTGTGGCACTCGTCGAACATGAGGATCGCGTATTCGTTCCGGAGCTTGTCGGCACCCCTAGACAGGAGGGTCTGTATCATGGCTATGGTGACGTCTTTCTCGTCCCACTTGTTGTCCCCGACGATGCCAGGTTCGACCCCCAGGACCTCACGAACCTTGTCCGCCCACTGGTAGAGAAGCTCCTTGGTGTGGACCACTATAAGGGCCGAGAGGTCAAGCTCGTGTATTATCCTCAGCCCAACGACGGTCTTACCGCTTCCAACAGGAAGAGCCAGAACCCCCATTTTCTCCCGGAGGGCCTTTTTAACCGCCCTCCCTTGATACCTGCGCATGCTGTAATTTTCGTCCCACGTGGAGTTCAGCTTGGTCCCCTTAATCTGCCGCTCGTCCTTCACGCGGACGCGGTACCCCTTGCAGTTCAGGAACTTCTTGACCCTCGGAAGAACCCCAACGGGAAACGTCTTCTCGTAGGGGTCGTAGAGGCTCTCCGGCTTTTCCCATTTGCCAAAGTCCCTCTTGTAGCTCAGCAACTCGTAGATTTTGAAGTACACCTGCGGGTCCGCCTTCTCAATCCGAACCAGTGCGGAGCCATCGGGAATGCGGAGGGTTACCGTAGGCATGGCCAATCGTCGAAAGTTTGGAAAAAGGCTTTATAGGCCTTTTGGAACACCAAACTAAGGTGATAGAATGCTGAGGGAAATCATCGAACGGTTTGATGATGCCGTCGTTGTTAAGGAGCCGGTAAGCAAAGAGCTCGGGGTAACGCGTTATCTCCTGAAGTACCGCGACAGACCCGTCCTCTTCAAGGACGTGGACGGATGGGAAGTCGCGGGCAACATCTGGAGCACCAGGGAGAGGATCGCATCGTACCTTGGTATCGAGAGGGAGGAGATACTTCACACGATGACGAAGGCCATGGAAAATCCCGAACCCTACAGGATGGTTGATGATGCACCCTTCATGGCGAACTCAACCGGGGACTTCTCCCTAACCGAGCTTCCGATTCCAAAGTACTACCCCCAAGACGGCGGCCAGTACTTCACCTCCGCCATGGTCATAGCCAGGGACGAAAACGGCTTCGTCAACATGTCCTTCCACAGGATGATGGTCATCGACGAGAAAAGGGCCGCCATAAGGCTCGTCCCGAGGCACCTCTACGCCATGTGGAAGGAGAAGGCCGAAGCCGGGGAAGAGCTGGACGTCAGGATAGTCGTCGGAAACCCGATTCACGTCCTCCTCGCCGGAGCCACGAGCGTTGCGTACGGCGTAAGCGAGCTTGAGATAGCCTCGGCGATGAGCCAGAGGGCCTTCGGAAAGCCCCTCGAGGTCTTCAATCTCGGAGGAATCCCCGTTCCCGCCGAGACCGACTTCGTCTTCGAGGCGAAGATACTTCCCGAACTGACGGACGAAGGGCCCTTTGTGGACATAACCGGGACATACGACTACGTGAGGAAGCAGCCAGTGGTGGTCTTCGAGCGCATGCACCACGTCGATGAACCGGTTTTCCATGCCCTTCTCCCCGGCGGCTACGAGCACTACATGCTGATGGGCCTGCCGAAGGAGCCGCAGATTTACGCGAGCGTTAAGAGGGTCGTTCCAAAGGTTCACGGCGTAAGGCTGACCGAGGGAGGTGCGATGTGGCTCCACGCGGTGGTGAGCATAACTAAACAGCACGACGGTGACGGCAAGAACGCTATCCTGGCGGCATTCGCCGGGCACCCCAGCCTGAAGCACGTGGTAGTTGTCGACGGGGACGTGGACATATACGATGACAGGGACGTTGAGTGGGCGATAGCGACGCGCTTCCAGGCGGACAGGGACCTTGTGGTAATCCCCAACGCCCGTGGCAGCTCCCTGGACCCCTCGGCGGAGAAGAGCTTAACCGCAAAGTGGGGAATCGACGCAACGAAGCCGCTGGAGAGAAAAGAGGAGTTCGAGAGGGCTAGGCTTTAGCCCTCATTCCACCATTTCAAGGAATATCTCTTCAAGGCTCGGCTCCTTGACCTGCATCGTGAGTATCTTGGCGCCGCGTGAAGCAACGAAATCGTGAACCTGCTCCCTGATGTCGTCCGGTGCAACAACGCGGTACTTCCTCTCGCCCAGCGGCGTGACCTTCCAGTCGACTCCCGCAAAGTCTACCGGAACGTTGGTCTCCAGCACTATCGTGTAGCCGGCCTTCCTCAGGAACTCCCGTTTGATGTTCTCCAGGCTGTCCTCAACGCGGAGCTTGCCCTTCACTATGACGCCAACCGTGTCGCAAACCTCCTCAACGTGCGCGAGAATGTGGCTTGAGAAGAACACCGTCCTCCCGG
The DNA here is from genome assembly GCF_012027495.1 of Thermococcus sp. JdF3. NCBI lineage: Archaea > Methanobacteriati > Methanobacteriota > Thermococci > Thermococcales > Thermococcaceae > Thermococcus > Thermococcus sp. JdF3. The sequence goes on from NZ_SNUK01000009.1 coordinate 11,850, forward strand.
CCTTTTTCTGCTCTCTAATAATCTCCTTGAACTCCGCTATCCCCGTCGGGTCGAGGCCGGTCATGGGTTCATCGAGGATAAGAA
>NZ_SNUK01000010.1 GCF_012027495.1 Thermococcus sp. JdF3
CGGTACGGCGGTCATAGCGGCGGGGTCACACCCGGTCTCGTTTCGACCCCGGAAGTTAAGCCCGCCAGCGATCCCGGGTGTACTGCCCTCCGAGAGGGGGCGGGAAACCGGGGACGCCGCCGGCCACTAACCATTACCTGTTCTCTGGATAATCACCTACACAAAAGTTATTTAAATATCCCCGGATATTTTTTAACGGTTGGTGGTTATGCTCAAGAAGTCCAAAAGGGGCAGTGTCAACTGGGATTACATCAAGGAGAGGCATCCCGGCGTCATCGACGAGTTGAAAACCCTCCGCGATTGGGACAGCGTTAAGTCTGCGATTCCCGAATCCGAGACCGCTTCGGACTACTCTATTCTTGCGCTGGAAGCCATAGCCGCCCTCATCAGGGAGCTTCGTATGGACAGGGAGATGCTTGGCGAGCGTATTGAGGTTCTCAACCGCAAGCTCGAGGAGCTGAGTGCGTCCAGCAGGGAATCCTCCCATTCCCTGGAGAAGCGTATTAAGAGCCTGGAAGACCAGCTGATGGAACTTGAACGCAGAACCCTTTTCCTCGACAGCGTTGAGATGCTCGTGCCTCGCTTCGGTGAGATGGAGGAGCGCATGGAGCGCCTCCCTGGCGAGATTATGAAGCGCCTCGAGGAGCGGTACGGCAGGAAAATGGATGAGTTTGTAAGGGCGTACGTGGAGGAGCGTCTCAAGGCCTTTGAGGAGCAGATGAAGAAGGACGTTTTTGGGGTGAGTGTGGATCTCGCTGACACTCTTCTAAAGATACAGCAGAGGTACGAGGAGCTTGTTGCGGAGAACGTTCGTCTCAGGTCCGCCCTTCAGGAGAAAGAGAGGCTCCAGAAAGCCATCATTGAAAAAGATCGGGAGATTGAGGATCTGAAACGGAAACTGGCTGCCCTTAAGGACATGTCCCAGAGAGTGGATGTCCTCAGTAAGAGACTGTCGGAATACGAGGCAAAACTTGCCGAGATCAACCACATCCGTAAGGAACTCGCGGCGCTAACGGGCACGGGTGACATAGATGCCGCGCTTACCATCCTGAAGACGCAGTTCATCCCAAAGTCCAAGTTCGAGAGCACCCTTCAGGAGGTTAAGAACATCCTCCAGGAGGTCGAGGGGATACGACAGGAGAACGCCAGACTCCGCGAGGAGAATGAGAAGCTCAAGGAAGCGCTGAAGACGTTTCTCCAGGAGAGATTGGAGGATTCATCCCTCCCTGTCGAGGATGGCGAGTCTGGTTAACCCTTCCTCCACCTTTTTTGTTACGAGGTCGCTCCTGTCGTCTACCTCTTCAAGTTTGGCCTGTATAATCTTCCTTAATTTCTCGTTCAGCTCAGCTATACGGACCAGGGTCTCAACTGTGCTGGCCCTAACGACCTCGTCCCTGTCGTGGAGCAGGCTGAAGAGTTTGGGCAGAAATGGACTCACGTACCTTATCCCGTTTTCACCGAGCGCCGAGATGAAGTTCAGTGCCGTCAGTTTGTCGGTGGTGTCCCTGGAGGTCAGCATGTACCCGATGTCTCTGAAGATGTTGCCGAGCAGCGCGGGTTTGACCCTCATTATCTCCTCAAGAACGTAGGCCATGTTCACCTTTATCTTGGGGTCTCCCACGCGGTAGTTGGCGAATATTGCCGGTAGAACCCGGGATACCGTGTCGGGCACGACCTCCGCGAGGACTCCGAATGCCCTGGCTATCTCCTGGGTGAGGGGAACGGCCTCGCTCCTTCTCAGCATCACCATGAGCTTGGTTATTAGGGACTCGTGAAGCTCGGGCATGTCTTTTACCACTTCCACAATTACTCTCAGGGCGTTTTTCTGTACTGTCCACAGATCATCGTCGAGAAGGAGAAGAACCTCTTTGAGGGTCTCCTTGCTGGCGGTGGCGCGGATCAGTACTTCTTCCACGCCCTCCCCCGTCGCCAGTGCTTCCCTGATGTCCAGCTCCCCGTCCATTCAATCACCATTGTAGGTTACTGCAAAGGTTTATATAAGCTTTTCACTTAGCCTCCTCGGGGGATAAACCATGAAACGGGGAGTTCCAATGATTCTAATGCTGTTGCTGGCTTTTTCTTTGTCTGCGCAGGCGCTTGCGGAGCAGAGTCCCGTGCTGTGGAAAGGTGAGGTATGCAGTGACGTCCAGTACCAGAAAAGCATTGAGGCAGTCGCGATCCTCAACGGCAGGGTCTACGCGGGATGCTCCTACAGGCAGCTGGCCAACGCCAGCGGAATGGTGGGTATCTACTACCTGGGAACCACCGCCGCGTACTCGTCCAACGGCACCTTCCTGTGGCAGAACGACTCCGGCTACGTCGTGAAGCTGTACCCCCTGCAGGATGGGAGCGTTTTGGTGGGGAGCATGGGGGGTTTCATAACCTTTGACCGGGACGGCAGGTTTGCGGCCAGAAACCTCACGATGAACAAGCTTTACGATTTTCAGATCGTTGGGAAGGATGTTTATGCAGTTGACGGCGACTTTTTCCTTGAGAACGGCAGCGAGTCGTACGTTGGTCATCTGTACCGCGGAACCCTTGTGAACGATACCGTAATACTGAACGGCTGGACTCTCAACTTTACCTCCCTCACCAGCAGGGTCAGAGTTGGGGATGGGATAATCTACGTTGGCGCGGGTTTCCCCTCGGGATATGTTGGCCCCAGACAGTTCGGCTACGTCTACGGCGTCCTGCCCAACGGAACCCTTGCCTGGACCGTGGAGACCGGCCAGTGGGTCAGGGACATGGAGCCCTGGGGCAGCGGCGTGCTGGCGGGAACCGGGAACGGTACCTCCGAGGGGCGCGTCTACATGATAGGTTCCGATGGAAATGTGCTCTGGGAGCGGGAGCTGTTCTACACCGAGGACATCGAGGTGAACGGTGACACCGCCTACATCGGAGGAATGGGCTCCGGTGGTGGAGAACTCGTGGCTCTGGACTCCTCTGGAAACGTTCTGTGGAACCAGAGCTTCCCGTACAGGGTTAAGGTGGTTAAATACGCTGACGGTGTGCTCCTGGTGGGTACGGGTAAGTTCGAGAGCAGGGACGAGAACGGAACCACGGTCATCTACAGTGTTGGCTCCCTCTACGCAGTTGACCCCGCCGACGGCAGTATCCTTGGAGAGCTCCCGAACCTGGGGTACGTTCGCAGCATTGCGGTTGAGAAAGGAACCGCGGTGGTTGGAACCGCCAGCTCGGCGTTCTATGCAGTTGATGTTGAGAAGCTTGCGGGAAATGGGGGTGAGAAGAGCATCTGCGGACCAGCCGCCATTGTGGCACTGACACTCTTTGGCCTTCTCGTGAGAAGGCGCTGATTCTCTCTGTTTTCTATTTACATGGCCACGAGTCCGTACTCTATCAGCTTGTTGACTATCTTTCTGCCGTCCCTGGTCAGGTCCACAACCTTTCTTATCATGACGATTTTTAGAAGCCCCTTATCTATCATCCTGTCGTATATCTCCTCTATCTCCCTCTCGCTTAGCCCGAGGAACTGGTGGACCTCGAGGGGGTTGAGCCCGGAGTACAGCGCCATGAGTATCTGCTTTTCGGTCTCGTCGAGGCTCTCCAGTTCCTTCAGCTCCTTTTCCATGACCTCCTTGAATTCCACCTGGAGCGTTGGGAACTCCTTTGAGACCTTGAGTATGAACTCGAAATAGCTCGGGATGTACTTGAGCAGGTAGCGCAGTACGAACAGGCGGGTTTTCTTCTCGGGTATGTGCAGATACGAGGTAACGGTCTCGTTGATGTAGAAATGCTTCACCTTCCACGCTTCGATTTTCTTCCCGTTCAGGTCAACCTGCTCGATGTCCATGTCCTCGACGTCGGAGAACACCGGTATTGGCCTCCTGTCCTGGTCAAGGATGACAATGTTGCGCTCGGTTTTGCCCCTCTTGGCTGACTTTACTGAAACTATCCTCAGGGAACCGTCCTGCCACGAGGACTCCATGTTTATCGCTCCGCCCTTCATCCTGGCCAGCTGCACCTTCACGGCCTTTCCGTTTATGAGCGTCTCGAAGAGTGTGTGGATGAATTCACGGAATTTGTTCTCATCGTATATAAGGAGGTTGTCCCCTATCGTGAGGATCAGGGTGAGCTCTCCCCTGCCGGGCAGGTAGAACTTCATCCCGAAGTGCTCCCTCTCGGGGTTGAGCTTGTAATTATCCGGGACGTTCACGCCAATGTCGGTGAGTGATGAAAACGGGAAATTGTCCTCTCCAACGACCTCTCCCATCTTGAGGTACCTGAGGATAAGCCTGTCGTTGTGTATCCCACCTATAGCGTCCCTCCAGGTCGTCCTTCCGGATCCCTTCCATGATGAGATTATGGTTGCTTTGACCCTTGTTTCCGTCACTGCCATAGTTCATCCCCTTTTCGGTACCCCTCAGGTGAGGGCGTTGTACTCCTCCAGCTGCCTCTCCAGCTTCTCCAGCTTGGAGCGGAGCTTCTCACATTCCTGGGTGAGCTTCACCTCCAGAGGAGTCACGGCGGGATTCTCTCCCCTGCCCTCTATAAGCTCGTCGATGATATTTATGGCACTGTTTATATTGCTTGTGATTTTGATGAGGGCCTCCTCAGGTGGGAGCGTCATCTGGCTCTTTCCGTCCTTACTCCTGACCACAACTGGGAGTTTCGTTTTTGCAACGTAGTTCATCATGAGGTTCAGCTTTTCTCTGTCCCTCTGGCTCGGGAAACGGGCCAGCCACAGGCGCTTGAACTCATCCAGCTCCGCCAGCACCTTCATGAGGAAGGCGTTGTACTCCTCCTCGCTCACGTATCCCAGGGTGTAACCCCTGGCGACGTCAAGCAACATGCCGAGTCTCTCCTTCTTCCTCTTGGCCTCGTTGAGCACGTTCTGCACCTTTTCGTCTATCACCTTACGGAGCTTCTGTATAAGCTCCTCCTCGTTGACGCCGGAGACGCTCATCTTTTTCGGTTGCTCCGTCGTAGCCGAGGTTTTCTGCTGCTTCGTTCCTCCCGGCCGGGAGGCCGCACTGCTCTCCCTCAGCTCGCGCTCCACCAGTACGGCGTAGAGCTCACCCATCTGGTTGTTGAGTGTGTTGGATATGATGTAGGCCGACAGCACGGTTCCGAGCAGCACCACGACAGCTATGACCGCTATCATCACCCAGTCCATCTTCCCACCCCCGATGCTGTGTAAAGAAGGAAAACAATGAAAGAGCCTCAGAGTTTGAACCTGCCGATGATGTCCCTCAGGTTTTCCACGATGTTTTTGAGGTCTTTGGCGGCTCTTTCGAGCTCCTCGGTGGCGGCGGTCTGCTCCTCCACCGCTGAACTGACTTCTTCTGCTGAGGCGGTGGTTTCCTCAGCACTCGCGGCCAGGTTCTCAAGCGACCTCAAAGCATTCTCAACCTCATCCTGCGTCTTAACAATCTGCTCCTTAACCTCACTCATCCTCGAACTGGCATCCTGAAGCAGGTCAGCTATATTACCCAGGTAGGTTATTGTCTCCCTTAGAGTCTCGGCGCTCTCGCCAACCACTGAAACGCCGCGCTGGGTGCTGTTGACGGCGTCGTGGATTTCGCCGGTGATCTGGTCAATAATGTTCTTGATGTTGTCTGCAGCCTGCTTGCTTTCCTCCGCGAGTTTCCTAATCTCCTGAGCAACCACAGCGAAACCCCTTCCGGCCTCGCCGGCCCTTGCCGCTTCAATGGCTGCGTTTAAGGCGAGTAAGTTCGTCTGCTCCGCAATGTTGGTAATCACGTTCGTAATCTCCTCAATACTCCTGCTCATCTCAGAGACCTTCCTGACCGACTCCTCGATTTCGTTCATGGTTTGCTGGATGCTTTCGATTTGTTTGGCTGAGATTTCGCCTTTTTGTCTGCCTTCGCTGGCTATTGTGACGACTTCGTTTACTGCCGCCTCGAATTCGTCCATGGCTCTGACGCTTTCTGCGCTTGTTTCTG
>NZ_SNUK01000011.1 GCF_012027495.1 Thermococcus sp. JdF3
GTACCTCAAAATACAGAATCATATTTTACAATCGCTTGGAAATATTAATATCAACAATACGCAAGTCCAAATTAACGTCCCTGGCAAACAGGTGACAATTTATACCCACGAAATACTAGATAACGCCAAAAAGGCACTCGAAGAACAGCTAATTCCAAAAATCGAGGGTTCTACTATTCTGAGAGAGACTCTACTCGATATTATACCACGCTTTGTATACTTAGATCAGGAAATGGAGCTAAAAGGCACTATCAAGAAGACAAAAGATTCCTGGAGAGAAACATTTAAAGAGTACTCCAAGACAGACAGCGAATATCTAATAAATTACAGACTGTTTTCAATACTCCCTCAATTCAAAATCGAAGATCTCGACAGATTAGAACTGGGCGAAGCTAGGAATAAACTGGAAAACGCCCTCATTCGGTTTTCCCGTGAACTAATAAACACCTACTGGAGCCAAGAACGGGTCAGAATTGATGGAATAAACGTTGCGGAGAATGAAATTAATTTGTACATCAGAGACATTGATGACAACGGTGACCCTATACAGTCAACTATACCTGAAAGGAGATCAAGAGGATTTAAATGGCACCTTGCATACTTGATAACCATAGAATACATGAGAAAGCTTCAG
>NZ_SNUK01000012.1 GCF_012027495.1 Thermococcus sp. JdF3
AAGACAGTGATAGACGACCCAATGCTCGGCACCATGACGATAACCCAGGAGGGATCCTGGAACGAGGTCATCGAGATAAAGAGCATCAACGAAAAGAAAAGCGTGAAGGAGCCCTCTACTTAAGCTCCACGACATCGAATGTATTGAAGGCCAGATCGACTATGAGAAGCTTGTTCAATAGCGGCTCGCCGATACCGGTGAGCAGCTTAACGACCTCCATTGCCTGAAGCGCGCCGATAACCCCCGCAGTAGCTCCTAAAATAGGGAACTTCTCCTTCTTTCTCCCTACGTTTGGAAAGATTTCGCGCAGGCTTTTGGTGAAGCCCGGAACTATCGTCGTCACCTGACCGTAGGTTCCTTCGACCGCGCCATGGACGAGGGGGATTTTCTTCCTCTGCGCATAGTCATCGAGAAGGAAGCGCGTCTCGAAGTTGTCGAGGCAGTCAACGATTACATCAACGCCTTCGAGAACCTCATCGATGTTCTCCTCACTTAGACGTCCCACGAAGGTCTCGATTTTTATGTCGGAGTTGAAGCGTTCCAGCTTCCATTTGGCGGAGATCGGTTTGGGGTTCTTATCCAAATCCTCCTCCCAGTGGAGTAT
>NZ_SNUK01000013.1 GCF_012027495.1 Thermococcus sp. JdF3
AGGCGACCTCGACGCCCCCAATCTTCCCGATTTCCACTGGAGCCGAAGGCCTGCCGTAGGGAGTGTGAACCTTGACGGTCTCTTCTGGATCAAAAACGCCGTAAACACCGGAACCGCCTATGATACCTATCCTCGGCATTTGGACATCACCCTGTAAAAATCAGACTCGAATTATTTAAGACTTGCCTTTCCAGTGGAAATAGAGCTCCGAAACTTTAATAACCTTTAGAAACTAAAAATTTCCTTGGGTGAGAACATGGAGAACGGGAAGCCGATCAAGATAGTTCTGCCAGAGATAAAGAACCCCATTCTCATCGAGGGATATCCCGGAATAGGCCTGGTCGGCCACATAGCGGCCAACTTCTTAGCGAAGGAACTCGGAATGGAGATGGTAGGCTACGTGGAGAGTCCATTCATTCCGCCGATGGCGCTCATCCTTGAGGGGAAGCCCAACCCACCACTCAGGTTCTACGGAAAAGACAACATAATCCTCGCCGTTGCCGATATCTACGTGCCTCCAACCCTGGTAAGCGAAATAGCCAAG
>NZ_SNUK01000014.1 GCF_012027495.1 Thermococcus sp. JdF3
TCTCTCGAAGTTGGCCTCGAACTGGAAAATCTTCTCATCGCTTTTCTCTATGCGCGCCATTATCTCGCTCGGAGAAATCCTCCCGTCGCGCCTCCAGTTGTATACGTCGCTCAGGAAGTCCTCCGCCCCGTAGATGAAGCTCCTCGGGAAGAGCTCCACGAAGAGGCCAACGAAGTTCTCGCTTATCCTTTCCTTTGGAACCGCGACCACGAAGTAGTAAGCCTCTGGTGTTGCCCCAACTTCTATCTGGGGCTTTATCTCGAAGGCCGGGTGTGGGTACTTCATGAGCCTCCATTCGCCGTCAAGGAAGATGTAAGCGCCAAAGACCTCCTCCACGTCCTCCACTTTGAAGCCCTTCTCGGGAAGCTCGGCCTTAAGTTCCTCGTTGAGCCTGAAAATGCTCTCCCACATCCCGTTGAGAAACTCATGAACCTCTCTCACGTTCATTTCTCCCACCAGAAAGGAAAAAGATGGAGGGCTTAAAAACTTTGGTTACCTCACGAGCCCCTCCAGCATCCTGTTGAGGTCTCCCATCATGTCCGT
>NZ_SNUK01000015.1 GCF_012027495.1 Thermococcus sp. JdF3
ATCGGAAATTTCCTTAATGCTCCTATAAACTGGGAACTTCTTTCCATTGACCTCTATTTCGCCACCCTTGACGTTGACAGCGTAGACCTTACCCTCATACTTGAGCGTTATCGAGCGCATTATCGCGTTTCCAACCTTTCCTGGAACATTTGAAGCGCCTATGACAGCCACGCTTTTCGGGTAAAACATGAAGTCCAGTTTTGGTGCCCCCATCTCATTCACCTCCGAAATTTTTTCGGTCAGTTCTATTTAAGTTTTCCCTCCCTAAAAATCAAAATGGATAGAGGAGGATTATCAGGAGGTAGAGCGCTATGAAGAGGGGAATTTCTATTATTGCTCCCGCCCTTATGTAGTCCATGAAGCTATATTCCCCAGGACCGAAGACTATTGTGTTGGGTGGTGTTGAAACCGGCGTCCAGAACCCTATTGATGAGGTCATCGCTATCGCCATTAGGAGCGGGTAGGGGCTTATACCAGCAGACTGGGAAATGCTCACAGCTAAAGGTGATAGTATGGCTGTTGT
>NZ_SNUK01000016.1 GCF_012027495.1 Thermococcus sp. JdF3
TGGCTACGTTGGTGTCTTCTGTTATCTCATCCAGCCTATCGTCGCACTCTTTAACTTCCATCTTAAGCTCCTTTGAGCTTTCGGTCTTCGTAACTTTGAGGACGAAGAAACCGCCGACTCCTCCAACTTCAATGTTGTATCCTGCCTCCTCTAACTTGGGAATCGGGTCAACAAAGGGCCTGTCACCTATCACCTCAAGGGTATCACCAACCTTGAGCTTCCCGAGACTCTCGAGGATCATAACCGCTGGTTGGGGTGGTTTCAAACCCCCAACATCGAGCATCATTTTCGCTTACCGTTCGAATGTATGACACTCGACATATAAGCTTTGCTGGTCAGGATTGTTTAGTTTTCTATGCCCAGATATGTCCAGAAATACTTATAAGCGCCACCTATGACATATGTCATGAAGGTGACTAAGATGACCGAGTTACTGAACAACAGGGAGTATAAGAAGGAGCAGCTCAAGAATCTGCTCAAAAAGATACACGAGGGAGAAGATGTAAACAAGCTGAAGGCC
>NZ_SNUK01000017.1 GCF_012027495.1 Thermococcus sp. JdF3
CCAGTTAAGTTCTCCGGCAAGAAGGGAAAGAGCTATGGGATTCTTATTCTGGGTGCGAATTCCTTTGATGAAATTGACTCTTTCCTTGGCAACTTAGGGGGAACAGTGGTAGGAGGTCTTCTGGGTGGAGTTATAGGCGGTTTGATTGGTCTCTTAGGAGCTTCAGGCATCAGTTATGATTATATAAAAGTCACGGAGGTCTGATGTAGTGAACACACTACTTCCCAGTAGGGACAAGGTTAGAATTCTGGTCTTGGCGGAGTTCATTCTTTTCTTGCTATTTATCTCCCCCTATTTAATTGAAAGAGGAGTTCCACATTACGTGATTTTATCTGTGGTCTTTCTGACGGCTTTAGCACTCAAAAAGTATTTTGATGGTGAGCAGGGAGATATGCTGGTTAAGTCTGGCAACGTGATTCAGGTCATAGAACACTCCAATTTTATGATGTTCTCAGTAGTTGTCGTGATTCTACTAACCCTCTCCATGGTTGTGGCAACAGTTACT
>NZ_SNUK01000018.1 GCF_012027495.1 Thermococcus sp. JdF3
GGAGCCCTCATAAAAGCCTTCGAAGCCGTAGGAAAAGACCTCGTAGGAACACTCAACACCATAGGCGAAAAACTCGAACGCCTCGCCGAAGGCGACTTAAGCAACGGACTAACCGTCGAAGCCAGAGGCGAACTCCAAGAAATCATCCAAGACCTAAAAGACACAACCCACAAACTCAAAGGCCTAATCAGCGAAATAGTCAACGTCACCAACGAACTCGACAAGAGAGCCAACATCCTCACCCAAATCACAACCGACGTCACCGAAGCCATCAACCAAGTAAACGAAGCAGTACAACAAGTAAGCATCGAAGCCCAACGCCAGCAAGAAAACATCAACGAAATAACCGAAGGAATGCGCTTCGTCTCAGAAACAAGCGCAGAAAGCGTCAGAGCCATGGACGAATTCGAGGCGGCAGTAAACGAAGTCGTCACAATAGCCAGCGAAGGCAGACAAAAAGGCGAAATCTCAGCCAAACAAATCGAAAGCATCCA
>NZ_SNUK01000019.1 GCF_012027495.1 Thermococcus sp. JdF3
GGCACAACCGAGCTCTTTAATAAGGTCGTTAAGGAACGGAAAGGAACCCCTGAAGAGCGGAAGCGCCTCTGGGGGCTCTGGGAATCGATTGCTAAGACCATGCTTTACCTGCCAAAAGAAGAGTTCAAAATCGAGCGCGTCAAGGTTCCGCCAATCGAGCAGGCGCCGATAGTTGAGAGCGTCCGCTGCTCCCGCTGTGGCGAGCTGGTCATGTCCACGAGGATCGTTTACATCAACGAGGAGCCTCTCTGCATGAGATGCGCTAATGAGAAGTATCACGCCATCATCGGCAGAGGCATAGTCGATGTCAACAGCTTTAGGGGGTGCTGAAATGAGGAAGGCTCTGGCTCTACTTCTCGTTCTGCTGGTTGTCTCTGTAAGCGGGTGCATAGGCACGACGGAAAATCCAACCAATACTGCAACCACAGAGGCCAGTTCGGCTTACGTAACTGTGACGGATCTGCTCGGAAGAACCGTTGAGGTTCCGGCTCA
>NZ_SNUK01000020.1 GCF_012027495.1 Thermococcus sp. JdF3
TCGAAGTTCCGCTTCTCAATAGACCTTGAGAGGCCGACCATCTACCGTGCGCTTGGTCTGCTGACAGAGGTGATGGACTTTCTGAATGACGAGCAGAGGAGAGAAGCAGAAAAGCTCCACGCGAGACTTAGAAGGCTCATAAGGAACATCCCTCAGTTCGAGCTCCTCAAGATTGAGGAAGCTTTGGCCGAAGGCCTTCCGATAGACAACTCCTTCCACAACCACGTTCTCAACGTCTTCCGCGAGCTGGTGGAGTTTCTGAGGAAGGTTCTTCGCGACGAAGAAGTTCTCAGGAAGCTTGCCGAAGATCCGTTCATAAGCCTGAAGGAAGAGGGTGGGAAGTGGTACATCGAGATTCCCGACGTGAGAACTTACATACAGGCAACTGGAAGGACCAGCAGACTCTTTGCGGGTGGAATTACCAAGGGTCTCAGCGTCCTCATAGTGGACAACGAGAAAGTCTTCAACGGCTTAGTGAGGCAGATGCGCT
>NZ_SNUK01000021.1 GCF_012027495.1 Thermococcus sp. JdF3
GTATCTGGAGATAAAGTCGTCTATCTTATCGGTTTGATCTGCCGGAACGTATATAATCAGCGACAGTCCATTCTTAAAGCCAAAGGCGGGATTTATGTAGCCTATAAATGGATTTGTTGCCATTCTGTTAGCTACTTCCATAAGCTCATCTGGGGGCACGCTCAGAAATGCGACGAAACTCTTCAGTCCAATGAGTCTTAGATTGTACAAGGCGCTTACGTTTAGATACTTCCCGTAGTACTTGTCGTATAGCCTTTTGAGCCTGTAGTAGTCTATGCCCTCGCTCTCGGATATCTTCTTCAGGCTGTCTGTTGGATGCCTGTTAAGGATTTCAACCAGAAACTCGAGCTCTTCCATCACAGGCTCGACCATTCTACCTCACCGATTTATGCCTAGGAAAAAGTTAAATCGTTTTGATATTAAATTCTTCCGGTGATGACTATGGTGAAGATAGAGGTTGTGG
>NZ_SNUK01000022.1 GCF_012027495.1 Thermococcus sp. JdF3
CTGGCACGAGGTCGCTGACGACTACATCGAGATGATCAAGTACAGGCTATACGGCGACGATGAGGAGAGCAAGCTGAAGGCAAAGGTAGCCCTCTACGAACTGCTTTACAACGTCATGCTCCTGCTCGCTCCGTTCGTGCCGCACGTAACCGAGGAGCTCTACCAGAACCTCTTCAAAGAGCGCATTGGAGCGAAGAGCGTCCACCTCCTCGAGTGGCCGAAGTACGACGAAGGCAGGATTGACGAGAACGCCGAGAAGCTCGGAGAGCTCGCGAGAGAAGTAATCAGTGCCATGAGGCGCTACAAGAACTCCCATGGCTTAGCACTCAACGCTAAGCTCAAGCACGTGGCGATCTACGCTACCGACTCCTACGGAATGCTGAAGGCCATCGAAAAGGACATCGCCGGAACTATGAACATTGAGAGGCTTGAGATAATCAAGGGTGAGCCAGAGCTCG
>NZ_SNUK01000023.1 GCF_012027495.1 Thermococcus sp. JdF3
CAGAAGCGCTTCCATCTATGGGCGAGATTGTCTATGAAGCCTAACAGTTTCTTTGTTCGCCACATGGCTATGAAAAGGTCAACAGCCAAGCCCTCTTCATTCTCTTCATTGTATTTTCTCCCGAAGAGGGCGTAGAGCACGGCCCAAAATGCTAGGATGCCAATGATCATCATGGTGAGCGTGCTGTTCATTTGAGTCACCTAATAAAGCGTTTTTGAGCTGAGTTTAAAAATGTAGTGTGCTATCGGTTAAACTGGAGTATTTTTTTGATATACTCTACTGAGCGCGAGTCGAGAGCAAGTTCTAGGAGTTTATGGTAGTTTTCCATATTGAGGGGTGCCATTGCAATGGATTTTGTTAGATATCTCAGTCCTTTCTTAGTGTTTCCACTTAGGATTAAGAGCAGGCCCATCTGGCTTAAATGAATGCTTAGTATTTGGGAGTTTTTGTATATG
>NZ_SNUK01000024.1 GCF_012027495.1 Thermococcus sp. JdF3
CGAGGGGCCACGCGGTCCCCGGTGCGGAGAGCTCTTCCCTGCCGAGCTTGCCGAGCCAGAAGGTATCCGTGAGGTTGTAAAGAACCTGCACTAAGTTGTTGATTATGAGCGGGGAAGCTAACTTGATGAGGGTCTTCTCCACGTGTCCCTCGACGATTTGCTGCCTCATCGCATCTATTTTGTCCCTTTTGTCGCCATCCATGTCAATCAAACGGGTGTCGAAACGCTAATACAAAAGCCTTGCTGTGGATAAAGAATCCATCTCTGTTTTTCAGAAAACTGGAGAATGCTTAAGTCACGGAAGATAGAAATCAAAGGGGATAGAAAAGAAGGAAGCGCAGAGCGCTGCTTGAAGAGGTTCACTCGAAGAGCCTCTTCCTGGCGGCCTCAAGCATGAGCTTCTGCTCTTCCCTGGCGACGGTCTTCCTGACGAGCTCGACAGCATCTGGGTT
>NZ_SNUK01000025.1 GCF_012027495.1 Thermococcus sp. JdF3
TGAAGGAGTCCAAATCCTCTGGAGGGGACTCTTTCATACTGGAGCTGATATTTGGAACCCTGAATGGAGAGGAGTACTTGAAGTTGAAACGAATACTGGAAGAGATTGAAAAGCTGTTCGATGAACGACAACTTCCGCCTTAGCCCTTCAAATTCCACTTTTTCCTGCTCAGGAAGAGGTATGCCTCCCTCTTGAGCTCCCCTGGAACGTAATCCACCAGAATATCAGCGGAGTGGATGAACTCTCTTACCTGCTTGCCCAAGGCAACTTGATTCTTCTCCAGGAGCTCTACGATGACGTCGACGATGCTCTCCTTAACCCTCTTCTCCGCGTACAGCCTCTTTCCAATCAGCCAGACCCTCTCGTTCTTCCGGTAGAAGTCCCAGCCCCTCTCAGTGAAGAACTCCGGGCCGGGCTTTATGGCTATCTTCTCGCGCACTATTCTGTC
>NZ_SNUK01000026.1 GCF_012027495.1 Thermococcus sp. JdF3
TAACGTTAAAGCCCGCGTAGGTTATCCCCTTGAGCATGATGACCCTCAAATCCCTGAAGCGTGAGCTCTTAACGGCGTCTATCATTGCGTTCGTTGCATCTCGCCCATCGACGGTTATCCAACGCGAGAGAACGCCGACTACCTCCTGAGAGCCCTTCATGATGACGCCGATTAGAATCGTCTTTTCCCTCTCTAGTTTTGAAGAAAAGGAGAAAGTTCCGTCGTCAAAACCTACAACCCTAATCTGGGGCTTCACCTTCCTTATTGCCCCAGAACTTCTTCGAGCCATTTCGCGTACTCCCCGTTCACCTTGTCGACGTCTATCCTTGCTATTAGCGGCACGGTGTAGGGGTGGAGTTCCTTTATCGTCTCCCGTAGCTCTTTCCACTTGCTCACGTCCGTCTTGAGGAGCGCGCCGACTTCATTATCTTCTTCGATTTTTCCT
>NZ_SNUK01000027.1 GCF_012027495.1 Thermococcus sp. JdF3
TGGCGAGAGAACGGCAACTATCCCAGCGAAGAGCTTTTGAAAGCCAATGCCGAGCTTCAGCAGAAGTGCAGTGCCCTTGTTCCAAAGGTTGTGAATCCTTGATTGTTGGTCTTTTTCTCCTTTCTTTCTGATGAACCTCGATGGCGAAGTTTATTAGTTCTGGATTCAATAATCCAACAGGTGTTGGTTATGATCCTTGACGTCGACTACATCACAGAGGACGGAAAGCCTGTCATCAGGATCTTCAAGAAGGAGAAGGGTGAGTTCAAGATTGAATACGACAGAGACTTCGAGCCTTACATCTATGCACTCCTCAAGGACGATTCTGCCATCGAGGAAGTGAAGAAGATAACCGCGGAGCGCCATGGAAAGGTTGTCAAGGTCAAGCGTGCCGAGAAGGTGAATAAGAAGTTCCTCGGCCGACCGGTTGAGGTATGGAAGC
>NZ_SNUK01000028.1 GCF_012027495.1 Thermococcus sp. JdF3
GTCCGCTCCAATAGTGCTCCGTCTCAAGCGCTTCTTTGGTGAGGATTTCCTTCACGTTGCCCTCTCATACGCGGTCATAAGTGAAGTCATGAGTCTCTTCATAGTCTATATAATGGTTAGAATACATGAAAACCCCGGGAACTATACTCCCATTGTGACCAGTATCCTCAAGGATGCGGTCTTTATTGGAGGCATTATGTACATCAACTACATCATAGGCATACAGCAGAAAGTGTACATCATAAGGTTCCTGAGGAGGCTTAGGAGTGACGAGGCCGTATTTGGACTGTTCATGGTGTTTTCAACATCACTAGCGTTCATTAGCGAAGAGATTGGTATGCACTTCAGCATAGGTGGGTTCTTGGCAGGCCTCTTGATGCACAGCGACCTCGTTGGAACCAAACAATACGACAGGCTTACCACCATAGTCAGCGGCG
>NZ_SNUK01000029.1 GCF_012027495.1 Thermococcus sp. JdF3
CCACTGGCAATAATGAGTATCGTGTCCTCGCCCACGTTGAGCTCGCCGTAGCGGTGCCATATCAGGATGTCCAATATGGGAAACTTTTCAAGTGCTTCTCCCCGTATCCTCTCCATCTCTTCAATGGCCATCTCTTCATAGGCCTCGTAGATGAGTTTTCTGACTCTTCTGCCATGGTTTTTGTTCCTGACCTTCCCCAAGAAGAAAACGTAGCCACCGGCCTCTGGAACGAGAAGATAACTCAACGCCTCATTGAGATCGAAGGGTTCTTTAGTAATCTTAACCTTCATATCCATCCCCCATGGAACTTAAAGCTTCACCCAATTAAATCTGTCGGGCTAATAAAAAGGTTTAAGTGGTTTCAAGCTCAGGGGTTGTCGGTGAATGGAATGAGAAAATACGCGCTTGTGCTTATCCTCATTTTGCTCACT
>NZ_SNUK01000030.1 GCF_012027495.1 Thermococcus sp. JdF3
GCCAGAGGGGTAACGCCCCGGGGCAGTCCTAACGGGCAGAAGTAAATATTTAAAACTCTTTTGCGTTGTAGGTTTGGTGGGCGGGATGTTCCAGAACTTGGGTTACACGGACGCATTACTCTATGAAAAAACCTGAGATGAGTACGATATTGAGAGGGATGAAGTCATGAGAACCCACTCCTTCGGCATCGAAACCGTCCCGGTGGCGATCGCCGAAGACCTCGCTATAGGGAGCGTCCATGACGGAAAGAACTACAAAATAATGCTGGCAAAGCTCTGCGATGATGAAATAACGGCAGTGAAATTCCTCTCAGGCAAGAACGACTGGGAAGGGCACTGCGTAGCAAAGCTCAACGATGGCTACCTCATTGGAGGGGCGGTTGAAGGAATCGCAACTCCTGAGGGCGGCAGGAACTGGAAAGC
>NZ_SNUK01000031.1 GCF_012027495.1 Thermococcus sp. JdF3
AGCGCTACGGACTAACTCCCGTGGAATACCTTGCTGAGGCCGGCGTTCTCCATGAAAACCTCATTGGCGTGCACGGGATATACCTGAGCGATGGAGAAGTTAAGCTCTACTCCCAAAGCGGAGCCACTCTCGTCCATTGCTCCCTCAGTATGGCGAAGCTTGAGGCAAGGATAGCTCCGATAATTGAGCTTTACACCGCAGGGACGAACATAGCGCTGGGCAACGACTCTCCGAACCCCGTTGGCGTTATGGACATGTTCACTGAAATGCGCTTTGCGGCCGTGCTTAACAAGGTCTGGAGAAAGAGAACGGACGTGGCCAGCACAAGGGAAGTTTTCAGCTGGGCCACCGTTGGTGGAGCCAGCGCTCTGAAGCTTAAAGCCGGACTGATAAAACCCGGCTACCTGGCTGACCTTGTGCT
>NZ_SNUK01000032.1 GCF_012027495.1 Thermococcus sp. JdF3
GGGCCGCTTGCCGAGCTTCTTGAACTGCTGTACCTCCGTTGCAATAAGACTCTAAGAGAATTGAAACATTTACTAACCTCAAGTTACTAAAACCGACAAAAAAGTTGCAATAAGACTCTAAGAGAATTGAAACGCATCAAATTACCTCACTCTTGACCTTGACGTTTATAAGGTTGCAATAAGACTCTAAGAGAATTGAAACCGAAAGAGATTGAGAAGAGCGAAAAGAAGAGCAAGAAGTTGCAATAAGACTCTAAGAGAATTGAAACAGAGGCACTTCACGACAGCATAATCAGCCACGGCCAGTTGCAATAAGACTCTAAGAGAATTGAAACGCAAAAAAAGGTAAGGAGGGATGTGGAGATGGCGGTTGTTGCAATAAGACTCTAAGAGAATTGAAACCCGACAAGTTGAAAGCCT
>NZ_SNUK01000033.1 GCF_012027495.1 Thermococcus sp. JdF3
CCGTAACCAAGGTTGCAGAGATGAGCAGAAGTATTGAAGAAATCACTAACGTGATCACCAACATTGCCGAGCAGACGAATTTACTTGCCTTGAACGCGGCTATTGAGGCCGCGAGAGCCGGCGAGGCTGGCAGAGGTTTTGCTGTCGTTGCTCAAGAGATTCGCAAACTCGCAGAGGAGAGCAAGCAGGCCGCGGACAACATTAAGAACATTATCGATCAGATTACGGCTGAGATTAGGGATGCTGTTGACAGTACGAGACGCGGTGTCACCGTGGTTGGAGAGAGTGCTGAAACCCTTAGGGAGACCACCAACTACTTGACAAACATCGCTGACCTCCTCCAGGATGCCAGTGGCAGGATGGGCGAAGTAAAAGAGCAGATTATTCGCACGCAGGATGAGGTCGAGAAGGCTTTGAGA
>NZ_SNUK01000034.1 GCF_012027495.1 Thermococcus sp. JdF3
GGATGAAATCAACATGACCCTACTGGCCATAAGAACTTCCAGCTACGTCAACGGCGTCAGTAAGCTCCATGCCGAGGTAAGCAAGCGCATGTGGCAGAATCTTTGGCCCGGAGTTCCGCTGGATGAGATACCCATCGAGGGCATCACCAACGGCGTACACACCATGACCTGGGTTCACAGCGAGATGAGAAAGCTCTTTGACCGCTATCTCGGAAAGGCATGGCGCGAGCACACGAACATCGAGGGTCTGTGGTACGCCATTGAGAGGATTCCCGATGAAGAGCTCTGGGAGGCCCATCTTAAGGCCAAGAGGGAGTTCATAGAGCTACTGAAGAGGAAGATTAAGGCGAGGAACGAGAGGCTTGGAATAGATGATCCCCTGCCAGAGATAGACGAGAACGCGCTCATCATAGGCTTT
>NZ_SNUK01000035.1 GCF_012027495.1 Thermococcus sp. JdF3
TGTCGGTGACGCCTACAAGATGCCAGGTGGAATAGAGGTTGACGGCATAGCCCTAGGGGTCATGAGGACGCTCGAAAAGCTCGGCCTCGAAAGCTTCTCCGAGTGGTATCTGTGAGCTTTCTTTCATTTTGTAAACATTTCCTAGAAAGTTCCGAAGCTTTTTCTAATGCACAAGGCTGAAGACTAAGGAACACTTTTATTCCTTGAGACAAAATTATGCATGGAGGTGAGGCCTATGAAGAGGGTAGTCATAGCTCTCGGCGGGAACGCGATTCTTCAGCGAGGTCAAAAGGGCACTTACGAGGAACAGATGACGAACGTCATGAAGACCGCAAAGCAAATCGTCGATATAATCCTCGATGGCGATTATGAGGTTGTAATCACCCATGGAAACGGCCCCCAGATTGGTG
>NZ_SNUK01000036.1 GCF_012027495.1 Thermococcus sp. JdF3
GAACGGCCTCCACGAGATGGCCGACGCTGCCAAACTCGGCTTCCGCGTTTACGCAGAGCGGATTCCGATAAGGAAAGAAACACTGAAAATCTGTGAGTTTTATGACCTCAATCCGCTCGCCCTCATCAGCTCAGGCGCGCTCATGATAGCCGCCCCCAAAGAAAAGGCAGATAGTATAATCTCCGCCCTCAAGAGGAAGGGCATAAACGCCTCGGTAATCGGGGAGTTCCTAGAAGACAAAGAATCGAGAGTAATGGTTGATAACGGAAAGGAAAAGCCTCTGGAGAGGCCAGAGAGCGACGAGCTCTGGAAGGTCGTTTAGAGCTCCACGGAAATTCTGAGCTTTTCTTCCTCCTCGAGCTTTCTCAGTATCTCTAGAGCAGTTTTTGGGTTCAGGGGCATCGTCCT
>NZ_SNUK01000037.1 GCF_012027495.1 Thermococcus sp. JdF3
CTGGGCCGTTTCTGTCCCAGCTGGCAGATATTCCAGAACATAGGAAACCGTCTGATTGCCCGCAGGCATGACGATTGAGTTGCCGTTTATCTCGAGGGGGATGTCGCTCAGGTCAACAATGACAGCATTTTCGGGGAAAGTTATTTTGACAGGTATATTTGAGCCAACACGGACACTCCATATGGCCCTGTTCTTGACGGTCAGGTCAGGGGTGTAGTAGGTTATCTTAATGCCTGTGGCATTTTCAAAATACACGATGAGCGTGGAACCATTTATTTCATAGGGTAAAGGACTGCCCCTTTCATCAATAACGACTAGGCCCTCAACGTTGGCCGCAAGAAGGGGAATGGTAACGCTTACAGTATAGTTCTCCGGCTGGATAACCTCAACTACCTTAACGTATCCAA
>NZ_SNUK01000038.1 GCF_012027495.1 Thermococcus sp. JdF3
TGACAGGATTTTGCGGTGGTAAAATGAAATGGGCCCTCACTCTGCACGGCGGGGAAAACCATGGTGAAACTATAATCTTCCACGCCGAAACAGCTGACGAGGCCAGAAGGGTCGCGGTCAGGGAAATGAAGCGGAAGGACGCGAGGGTTTTTGAGCTCGAGAAGCTTGAGTGAATTCTGCGTGGTTTTCTTTCCTCTTACTCTTCCTCCACGATGATGCCCACATTTGGGTCTCTTGTAAGTAATGGGCATCAATGCTCACTTTCGGCTGTGGTTTTCGATTCATTGACGTGCTCAATTGTGCAGTAATGTTTTTAAAAAGGTCGAAATTTTCTATCACTCACGGTGATATATTGGGGGTGACTTCATGCTGGCAAGAATAGTCTACTATCGCGAAAACACTCTA
>NZ_SNUK01000039.1 GCF_012027495.1 Thermococcus sp. JdF3
TTCCTCACCTTCTCGTCTGGCCTGCGAAGGAAGACTTCGGCTTGATAAAGCTGGCAAGAGAGATAAACGACAGCATGCCGCTCTTCACGAAGGACCTGCTCTTTGAGGCTCTCAGGACGATAAACCTGCAGCCCGAAGAGGCAATTGTAGTTATCCTTGGTCTGGCCTACAAGGGAAACAGTGATGACACCAGGAATTCACCGGCCTTTGCCTTTATGGACGCCATAAATGAGGATGTTAAAGAGGTTAGAACTTACGATCCCTTCGTAAAAGGGACTCATGAGAGCATAGAAGATGCTGTTAAAGGCGCAGATGCAATAGTCATAGCAACCGACCATACGACCTTCAAATCCCTCAACTGGGAAGAGCTCGGAAAGCTGATGAGAAACAGAATCCTCATCA
>NZ_SNUK01000040.1 GCF_012027495.1 Thermococcus sp. JdF3
CCAGAGCTGAGTGGATACTCAGGAAGGCCCAGACCCAGGCTGAAATAGAAAAGCAGCGCATAATAGCCAACGCCAAGCTTGAGATAAGAAAGAAGAGGCTCGAAGTTCAGGAGGCCCTCATCCAGGAGGTCATAACGGCCCTCCGCGAAAGGCTCGCCGAACTTCCTGAGGAAGAGTACTTCCCGATGCTCGTTGATTTAACTGGCAAGGCTGTCGAAGAGCTTGGAAGCGGCAGCGTCGTCGTGAAATCCAACGAAAGGACATTGAAGCTCCTGGAGGGCAGGCTCGACGAGTTCAAGAAGGCTCTCACTGAAAAGCTCGGGAGGGACGTTGAAGTCACCCTCGGTGAACCGATCACCACAATCGGCGGCATCCTCGTCGAGACCCCCGACAGAACT
>NZ_SNUK01000041.1 GCF_012027495.1 Thermococcus sp. JdF3
TGGGTTTGACTCAAAAAACAAGCAATCCAAATGGTTTCACTTTCCTCTTAACGCCTTTCGGGCGTTATATTTGCAGTGAAACACTGTAAAACTGGCAATTGAGGGAGTAAACCCATTTAAGAACCAGCCATTTTAGAATTGACATGCGAACCTTGATCAAACTTCGCGCAGGTGAACAACCTTTGCACTGCAAAGGTTGATCAAAGTTTTAAACTCACTCAAAACTTAACTGGAAAGAGTTCGTATGTCTTTCTAAAAGTGGGAATCACAAATTGGTTTTGTTTTAAGCTTGGCTTTTTAAATTGTTTCTATTTTCTTTTGGCGCCCTTCGGGCGCTTTCTTGAGTGAAACACTGGAAAAGAGCCTTTGGATTAAAACCACTTGAGAATTAGC
>NZ_SNUK01000042.1 GCF_012027495.1 Thermococcus sp. JdF3
GAAGCGAAGCTTCCCGAGGTGTTGAGGCAAAAGCCTCAACATGCGAAGGAAGCTTTTGAAAAAAGCTTCACCAAAGAGACTTTGTCCAGCAAAGTTGCTCGGTAGGGATTCATCAAAGTTTGTGATTCTTTCCCAAAGGTGCAGTTGAAGAGAATTTGCACTACCAAACTGCCATTTTAAGCTGGAATTCGCATTTCACAAGCCTCAAAACGCGGGTTTAAACCATTAAAGCGCTCCAACGGAGCGCGGAAGAAAACCCACGTCAAATAAAGCAACTTCAAAAAAGGAATCCTTCACCAAAAACCACACTCAAAAAGGCAAATCCTCTCAAAGAAACACCTCAAAAAAGAATCACCAACCTTGATCAAACTTCACGCAGGCGAAGTTTGTA
>NZ_SNUK01000043.1 GCF_012027495.1 Thermococcus sp. JdF3
TTCACATCATCGTCCATAAGCTCATCAGCGTTGAACTTGATGCCATACTTCTCGACCACGGCGTTGAGGCTCTCGACGTTGGAGTACTTGTACCAGTCTCCGGCTATGAAGAGCCCACCACCGTTTTCAACGTACTCCTGAAGCGCCGCCACCTCGTTTGGAGTTAGGTCTTCCTTCGGGTTGAGGATTATCACGACGTCGTACTCCTTAAGCAGGTCGTAGGTGAGCGGTAGCTTGTTGATCTCTACCTCCCAGCCTAGATCGCTCTTGATCTTCTCGGCGAGCCCGTTAACGCCGACTTCCTCAACGTAGTACTGGCCGTGAGAGGCGTCGATTAGCACCTTGGTGATGGTGATGGTTATGTTACCTGGCTGGGTCATGTTGGTCTCG
>NZ_SNUK01000044.1 GCF_012027495.1 Thermococcus sp. JdF3
TTCAACCTTTAGAGCGTCCCCCTCTATTATCTCGACGTTGGACCAGTTGTACTCCTTTCGCAGTATCTCAACAAGACGTGGGTCCTTTTCTATGGCATAAACCTTCCCGGCACGCTTGCTGAGCGCATCCGTGAGAACACCAAGTCCGGGGCCAATTTCAAGAACGACATCTCTTCCGCTAAGTTCAGCCCTCTCAACGTTTCTCTCGATGATATCGTCTACTATTAGAAAGTTCTGTCCAAGGTCAGAGTTTGCCCTTAATCCGTATTTAGAAATGAGAGAAAAGAGGCGCTCCCTCATACCCTGAATATCCTCCTGGAACCAACGAAGAGCCTGTAGCGATCCTTCCCTTCAAGCTCATCAACAACGCGCTTGGTTATCATCTTT
>NZ_SNUK01000045.1 GCF_012027495.1 Thermococcus sp. JdF3
TTCCGATCTGCCTTTTCGTAGTATCACGGCTTTTCACCTGGTTTTGGTTTCGAAAGAGCCATATTTAAGCGTTTTTCACGAAACCGTTTGCCCGTGTTTGTGAGAGGACGGATGAGAAAGTTAAAAAAGCTCCCCCATGTCCTAGAAGATTAAAGGACGTTTAACAACGTTTATCCGCGTTTAAATGCCTCATTAAAGGCTCTTTGGGCGTACTCTCTGAGGGTCATTCCTTCGCTCTTGGCGAGCTTCTTGAGGAGCTTCTGAGCACCGCTGCCATACTGAGCGGCCTTTTTGTCCCTCTCAGCTATCCACTTCGGAAGACCAAGCTCCACGGCAACTTCCCTGAGGATCGCTTTTCTGATGCCCTTCCTTATCTTGGCCTCGGG
>NZ_SNUK01000046.1 GCF_012027495.1 Thermococcus sp. JdF3
GATAAAAAGGCTTATGTGGCTGGGGCATCCCTTCCCCAGGACTTTTATAATACTCCTTTGAGCATCATGAACAGCCAGCCGTTGTGAGTGTTGCAAATATCAGCTCAATCGCCGGTATACCCAGTTTCTCCTGACGTCTTCCTGCTCCATCGTATCGTCTTCATTTGGTATTTAAAATTACTCTAACGCATTTGAAGACTTTGTCCAAACTTTTTCAAGACCGTAAATCTTTTGAACATTGATAATCTACTTTGGGCAGGTGGTTCAAAATGGAAAAGAAAAGGAAGATACGCATTCCCTACGAAATATCTTTCAGGGTAAAAGTGCTCTTCATGACCTTGCTGTTTGGAATAGCAATATTCTTCATCGTGTACTACCCGCT
>NZ_SNUK01000047.1 GCF_012027495.1 Thermococcus sp. JdF3
TTCCGATCTAGCCAACGCCGCGCCGAAGGTTTCCGGAAGCGATACCCCCCGCAAAAAGAAAAAGCGCCTAAAATCCACAAGCCTGGAATCTTTTCTGCCTGAGGAACATGTGGTTTACTTCAAAAAGCTCCGGATAGGTTCGAAGAAGATAAGGAACGCAAAGATAGAGGAGTTATAGGGCCTCGGCTATTATCGCCCTGTCCTTGAACTGGAAGATAAAGGCCCTTCTGTCACCCTTCAGGTTTGCCTCGATGCGCTTCCTGAACCGCCAGTACTCGTTCTCAGGGATGCTTATCCTCAGCGTGGCCCTTCCAAAGCCTTCTCTCCTGAGGAAATCGTTGATTCTGAGCGGGTGGAATTTTGTGACTCCAACGACGGTGT
>NZ_SNUK01000048.1 GCF_012027495.1 Thermococcus sp. JdF3
GACCAAATGGCTAGAATTTGTTGGAGATTCGACATTATTGGTGATAGAATATTGGCGCCATACTCGCTTTTTATGGGGTCAATTGCCATATTCAACCAAAACAAGATCAAAATTGGTCAGTTTTTGGTAAGAAACGGAGAACGTTTGAGGCTTTAAATTGGAGTTAGTTCTTAAAAGGGAGTATTTGGGAGTACTTCTATTTCGTGCTTTAACGTGGGTAAACAAGCTTTATTCTTTTAGATTTGATCAAACTTCGCGCAGACGAATAAACTTTGCATAGCAAAGTTTAATCAAAGAGCGCCCTTCCTATAAAACGCTAGGACCATTGGCATGCACTCCCTAAACCTCCACTAAAAGCGGGTTTAACTTCAAGAAGAGCA